>JAGLQA010000527.1 GCA_023137075.1 Candidatus Aminicenantota bacterium | reverse complement strand
CATATTGTTATCCTCCTTGCTATATAAATGCTCTTATGCATTCAGATTATAGCGCAAAAAAAAGGGATTGTCAAATCTTACCCACATTTTTGTCTCAGACCCATTCCCGGAAGTAGTATTGACAAATGCCCCTGATTCTGCCAAAATAATAAAATGATAAGCAGGTTACGTTATGATAAATGCCAAATCAAGCTTTTTGAATGGAAAAACCCGGAAGATAATTTAAGAAAAATTAAGTATAAAGAAATATAATATTGAAGGGAGGTTTATAATGGAAAGAATTACACTTGAAATAGATAATCCCAGGGATGTCGATTTGCTTAAATCCTTTGCCAAACGGATAGGAGTAACGATTGTGGATGAGAGGAGAATTGGGGATACCTATTTAAAACACACTCGTTCTATCATTGAAAAAGGATGCGATATTTCATCCTATGGCGATCCGGTAAACTGGCAAAAAAAAGTACGAAAAGATAGAAAAATAGCCTCAAGAGAGGCATAACCCATGAAACTTATAGACAGTAATATCATCATCTATTCCGGTGCGCAAGAACATTCCTGGTTAAGAGGACTATTCTATGAGGTGAATTCCTTTTTTTCAAGTATATCAAAAATTGAAGTACTCGGCTATCACAAGATTGTAGAGGCCCAGGTTATTTACTTTTCGGAGGTTTTTAAACTTCTTAAGGTTCTCCACGTGAATTTCGAAGTAATAGATAACGCTGTGTCGCTCCGGCAGCAGCGGAACCTTACCCTCGGTGATTCGATCATTGCAGCCACGGCTTTACTAAATGATTTGACCCTAATAACCCGGAATGTTGATGATTTTTCCCATATCTCCGGTCTGAATATCGAAAATCCTTTTAATGAGGATAGATAACAGAACATGGTTACCTATTCGCCTTTAATTTTGTGAAAATCGATTGTTTTATATGCAGTTCCGGTTTTCCCTGACAACTCGATCCATTCATTTAATTCATTTCCAGCCGATTTTACCTCGTTTAAAAATATATAGTACTGCTGGTTAGTCACAGGGTAGGCTTCTATATAAAAGGATGCAAGATAAAGAATCTGCTGCAGCTTCTCGTATTGATTTGCTTCTTTATCATCTTCTCCGGCTGATTATTTCGATTAGGTCCTGGCGGTCTTTAATCTCGTTCTCTTTTTTTGTTCATATGATATTTAATCATCTGAGTCCTCTGGCCTGAACCTGGTGTCCTTGCCATCATTAATATAGTATATGCGTCCTGATTTTACAAGATCGTAAACATGCCAGATAGAGCACTGCATGAGTTTTGCAACCTGCTTAGGTGGACAACCACAAGCATTGAAGCTTTTCAGCAAATTCTTTAAAGGTCATTTTCAATCACTCTTATTTGGGGCATTAAAATAATATTTCGGAATACTGGAAACTGTCAACAGTGAAACAAAAATTTATTTTTTCATAGCGGACATAACGAACGGACGAATAAATTATAATTACTTTGAAAAAAAATTGGCTCCTCAAGAAAA
>JAGLQA010000526.1 GCA_023137075.1 Candidatus Aminicenantota bacterium | reverse complement strand
GAAAGTCCAGGAAGCCATGATGAAATTATTTGCCGCAATGACCAAAGTGGGCCCACAGGAATAATCCCGAATTATATTAAAAAAAACGGCATTCTAAAGGGGAACAGGATTTCCTGTTCCCCTTTTTTTTATTTCATAGAATATCTATAAATTTCTCTATCTCCTGTTTGTCGTTGATGAAGTAAAGACAATTTTTTTTTGACAGGGAATAGTTTTTATATATCCGTATGTAACCTCAATGATAATTTTATTTCAAAAAAGATGTCCTGTCCACTTGAATACCGAAAAAAAATGTTGTATACTAAAGAATACAATATAAAAATGTTGTATTTCGGAAATACAATATAAAAACGTTGTATTTTGAGAATACAACAAAAAAATATTGTATCCGGGTCAAATATTTTTTTTTGTAATATATGTTCTCAACCTGGAGGGACAACAAATGTCTGCAAAGTACTATGTAATGCTCATGGATGTTATCGGTTCTTCCGATCTTCCCAACCGGGATGAGGTAACTGAAAAACTTGAAAAGGCCATGGCCAGCGTTAATGCAACGTGCAAGGATGATTTTCTTGCACCCTTTGAGATTACCCGGGGCGATGAAGTGGCTGCAGTCTTAACATCCATTGCAAATACCTATGATATAATCACTATATTTCGTGAAACATTGTTCCCGGTGGGAATGCGAACAACTCTCATATATGATGAACTTATCTCCGGCCTGGGTTCCAGGCAAAGCTCCATTATCGATGGACCTGCTTTTCACCGGGGAAACAGCCAAATGCTAAACCTAAAGAAAACACAAAAAACGTTTGGTTTAAACACGGGGCAGCCGGAATTGGACCAGGGGGCAGCAGCCTTATTAAATTTATTGTTATGGCAGTGGAACAATTTTACCCCTTTACAGCAAAATATCATTCGCCTTTATCAGGAAATCAAACACCAGGGCAAGGTGGCGAAAATAATAAGACGTACACAGCAGCAGGTGCAGTTCACATTAGAGAAATGTCGTTGGGAGTTGATCGATGAAGCGGAAAAAACGATAAGGCGTATGCTTTTAAATATTGATAAAAAGGCTAAAATAGAGGGCTTATAAAAATGGGAATTTACATTCAAAAATTACTAATAATCGGGTTCGGCTATATTGGGGGTTACTTTATCGGCAGTTTTTTGTTAAAAAAGATTTTAGTGATTGCTGATCCATCAATAAAAAAAGACATCAAAATAAAAGCCCGCAAGGTCGGTAGATGGATTGGTGCCTGCGAACATTTTTTAATCGTAACATTTGTATTGATGAAAGAATACACCGCCATTGGCCTGATATTTGCCGCTAAAGAAATTGTTCGTTCAAAAGAAATTGAGGAAAAGGCCTCCTATTACTTATTGGGAACGATGCTCAGTGTATCTTTTGCCATATTATTTGGAGTATTAACCCTTGAATTACTAAAATTGATCTCATGATACCGAATTATAATTAAAGCACCAGGCGGCTGCCCGAGAATGCAAAAAGTGTTGTATTTTAAGAATACAATAGAAAAATATTGTATTTTTAAAACTCAAGAGAAAAAAAATGAACTTTTCTAACGTAAAATAACGTCACTTTCACTGATGAGAGTTCTTCGATATGGCACGAAGTGCCTTCTACGCTTCCCCACGCAGTGGGCTATTTGTATTTGCCGAGTTTGATCTCCACGTTAAAATGGCCTTCTTCAGGACCGGTGCTGTCAACAGTCGTTAAGACCGGTTCTACTTCGCAATTAGTGGATTCTACTACGTAGGAGAGCATGCCTTCCAGGGCCTCTATATACTCTTTCGTACCTTTAACCTCCAGTTCGATGACCGGGGTGCGAAGCGACACCTGGCTCCGGGTTTTAAAACCATTGATAAGGGAAATTACTTCCACTGCCGCTTCAAAGCTCTTATCATTCTCCGGCGCTTTAACCACGGCCACCTCTTCCACTGCCGGCCAGGGGGCACGGTGGATCGAAGCGCTTTCGTCCTTATAGTTCCAGGACCAGATTTCCTCCGTGATAAAGGGGGTAAAGGGCGCTAAGAGCCTTAAGAAGGTTTTTAACGACCAGTTGAGGCCGGCAAGGGCGGAAAGACTGTCCGCCGTGCCCCCGCCCCGGTAAGCCTGCGCTTTTACCATTTCAAGGTAGTTGTCGCAGAAGTTCCAGAAAGTATCTTCGATACACTGCAAGGCAGCGGTATAGTCATAATCATCAAAGGCTTTTGTCGCTTCTTCAATGGTTTTCTTAAGGATCGCGATCCAGGCCCGGTCACATTCCGTACAAATACAACCGGGTGAGAATGAGCCTGAGAGGCCTGTTGCCGCGTCCAATTGGGACAGCACAAACTTGCTGGCATTGAAAATTTTAATGACCAATTTGCGGCCGATTTTAAAAAGCGTTTCGTCAAAGGCGGAATCCACGCCCAGGCGACCTCGGCTGGCCCAATAGCGAAACACATCGGAGGAATGCTCATTCAGCAGCGTTTCCGGTGTTAACACGTTGCCTTTCGATTTGCTCATCTTCTTGCGGTCCGGGTCTAAGATGAACCCGCTGATGGCCGCGTGTTTCCAGGGAATTTCTTTCTCATGCATCCAGGCCTTTACGATGGTGTAAAACGCCCAGGTGCGGATAATATCATGGGCCTGGGGCCGTAAATCAGTAGGAAAAAGTTTCTTGTGACGGTCGTCATCGACACCCCAATGGCTGGAAATCTGGGGAGTCAGGGAAGATGTTCCCCAGGTATCCATCACATCGGACTCACCGCAAAAACCACCGGGCTTATCGCGCTGTTCTTCCGAATAGCCGGGCGGCACATCGATCTGGGGATCTACCGGCAAACCCGTTTTGCCCGGGAATATGGGATGTCGGTAATCGGGCCGGCCGTCGTCCCGCAGCGGGTACCAGACCGGTATGGGGACGCCAAAATACCGCTGCCGGCTGATACACCATTCCTGGTTCAACCCTTCGACCCAATGGTCATACCGGGCCCGCATATATTCGGGATGCCATTTAATTTTGGCGCCCTGCTCTAACAGTTCTTTTTTTTGATCCAATATCCGGATAAACCACTGCCGGGTGGGCACAAATTCCAGGGGGTGTTCACCTTTTTCATAAAACCGAACCGGGTGGGTAACCGGTTTCGGTTCGCCGGCCATGGCCTTGCCTTCACCGTCCACCGCGCTTCCCTCTTGCGAAAGCAGTTCGACCATTTTTTTCCTGGCCTGTTTGATATATAGGTTTTCCAACTGGTCGTAGGCCTGCTGCGCGGTTCCCGGTTCGAGGCTTTCAAAAGCGCCCTCGCCAAAAGTTACCTTCAGGATTTTTCCGTCTAAACCGATGACCCGTTTAACCGGCAAACCCGACTGCCGCCACCATTCCACGTCTTCAAAATCTCCAAAGGTACAGATCATAAGAATTCCGCTGCCCTTTTCCGGGTCCGCGTGTTTGCTGGCCACGATGGGAACCGGCGCCTTAAAAAGCGGTGTAATGGCTTTTTGGCCAAATAATTTCTTATATCTCTCGTCATCCGGATGGGCGGCCACGGCAATGCAAGCCGGCAGAAACTCCGGCCTAGTTGTCGAAATAACAAACTCCCCGCCGCCTACGATACCGAAGCGCAGGTCATAGTAAGCGCCGGTGATTTCCCGATCCTCCACTTCCGCCTGGGAGACGGCTGTTTGAAAACCGGTATCCCACATGGTTATGGACTCGGAATTGTAGGCCAGTCCCTTTTCCATTAGGTCTAAAAAGGAAAGCTGGGATATTTTCCGGCAGTGGTCGTCGATGGTAGTATACATCAAAGACCAATCAACGGAAAGTCCCAGTTTTCGCCAGGTATCCTCGAAGGCCTTTTCATCTTCGCCGGTAATGATCTGGCAGGCTTCGATGAAGTTGCGGCGGGATACCAATTCGATATCTTTCCCTTTTTTTTTGCGTTCCGGTTTCCAACCGGGGACATAGGGGAGGTGTGCTTCGCAGCGGATATTAAAAACGTTTTGCACGCGCCGTTCCGTGGGCAAGCCGTTATCGTCCCAGCCCATGGGATAAAAAATATTCTTGCCGCGCATGCGCTGGTAACGCACAATCACATCGGTCTGGGCGTAGCTGTAGGCATGGCCCACGTGGAGCGAGCCCGATACGGTAGGGGGAGGCGTATCCACCACAAAGGTATTTTCACGCGATACGTTGGCATCCCAGGTATAGATTTCCGACTTATCCCATTCTTCGCGCCATTTTTGTTCTGTTTCAAAGTGTTTGTACTTTTTCGGGTATTCAGGTATTTCTTTTTTCATAAAAATTCCTCAAATTGTTTCATTATAATATTAAAGGTGATTTACAGAAACCTCCATAGAATAAGGGTCTATTGTATCGGAAATACCGTTTTTTTTCAATAGTCACCCAAACAAAAGTTCTTTCACCCGTCCAATCAGGCCATTTTCTAGCCTAACCTTAAGGCCATGTGGGTGAGTCGTTGATTTTGTTAATATATCTTTTACAACCCCTTCCGTTAACTTGCCGGTCTTTTGATCCTTTTTCTGCACTATTCGCACTCGACTGCCTTTTTTAATCATATTCAAATATTAAGAGAATGATCTTCGATTGTCAAGAGGTATTTGGGACGCTCATTAGTTGCCTGAATCCAGACTTTGAAAGAATACGATAAGTTTAATACCAGGCGATTAGCGGAAAAATCAGAACAACTTGACAGCGATTTTGAACGCATAGAGCTTTCGGAATTGGCAAAAAAATCCAAATTTCAAAGTACCGTCCCTTGAGACTC
>JAGLQA010000525.1 GCA_023137075.1 Candidatus Aminicenantota bacterium | reverse complement strand
GGCTATCCGCGGGGATGGAATTGCCGGTATACTCTTAAAAGATCGGAATAGTCGAGACTGGTGTACTTCTCCGTGGTGGATAAATTGGAGTGGCCCAATAATTCCTGTATCACTCTTAAATTCGCCCCCTGCTGCAGCAAATGAGTGGCAAAAGAATGACGAAAAAGATGGGGATATACTTTTTTATCGGACAGCATTATATCACGATAGACCCGCTGCAGTATCCTTTCGATCGACCGGTCCGTGATTTTGCCGCCCCGGGAGTTTAAAAATATGTACTCCGGTTCGGTTTTGAATTTTTTCCTGGCTGCGGCAAGATATTTTATTAAAAGTTTCCGGGCCTTATCGTGAAAAGGGACGATGCGCTCTTTTTTACCCTTGCCTAAGACCCGGATAAGAGATTCATTCAGATCGATGTCTGCCCGTTTTAGATTCGTAAGTTCGGAGACCCGCAGGCCGGTGGCATATAAAAACTCAAAAGCGGCTTTGTTTCGTATGGCTGTGAAATGATCTTCCGGGAGACTGTCGAGAAATTGAGCCATCTCTTTCTCCGTTAAAACCCCGGGCAATTTTTTGTCGGTTTTGGGCGATGATATCACATCAAAGGGATTCTTCTCTATAACTCCCTGGCGCAGCAGGTAAGAATAAAAGGATTTGATGGCGTAAATTTTTCGTTGAATGGTGGCCTTGTTTTTCGTTCTTAAAAAAATAACGGATATAAAGTCCCTGATACTATCCCGGTTGATTTGCTGTTTGTTTTCCCTGAAATAGTCGAAAAATTGCCGGATATCCTGTTTGTAGGCCTTTATCGTATTGGCGGAAAATTGTTTGATATACCCTATATACTCAAGGTATTTATCTAAATACCGGCTTTCTCGATCCATTTTGCCATCTCTTCGATCGCAATCCCGGATTTTAGCTCCTTTTTCAATTTCTTATTCCCTTTTTTTGTTTTTACTTCGGGTAATAGCCCGAAGGTGAATTTAGTAGGTCGAAAATTCTTCCAATTGGCCCGGGTGATATAATTTATCAATGCCCCGCACGCGGTGGTTTCGGGGAGATTATACTGGGGCTGGTTCAACACTTTCTGGGCCGCGAAAATTCCGGCGATTAAGCCGGAACTGAGGGATTCGACATAACCTTCTACCCCGCAAATTTGTCCGGCAAAATAAAGATTTTCCTTTTGCTTGCATTGGTAATATTTATTAATAATGAGAGGGCCGTTGATATAGGTGTTGCGATGCATACGTCCGTATCTTTCAAATTCCGCCTTTTCCAGGCCGGGCAGTTTTCTGAAAATTCTCTTCTGCTCGCCCCACTTGAGCCTGGTCTGGAAACCGACCATTTGGAAAAAATTTTTCTGCAGGTCATCCTGCCTTAATTGGATGACCGCGTGAGGCATGCGGTTGGTCTTCGGGTCAATCAACCCGACCGGCCGCAGCGGCCCGAATGCGAGAGACTTCTCTCCCCGTTTGGCGATTTCTTCGATGGGCAGGCAGGCTTCGAAAAAGATATTTTTTTCAAAATCTTTAATTTCCATTTTTTCGGCAGCGATCAAACCGGCTACGAATTCTTGGTATTGGCCTTCGTCTAACGGGATATTTACAAAATCGGCCTCCCCTTTGTCGTAACGGGAAGCAAAGTATACCTGGTCGAAATCGATAGAGTCGGCGCTGATTATGGGGCAGGTGGCGTCAAAAAAAAAGAGGTTTTTTCTCAGGGTAATTGTAGTCAGGTTTTGCGCAAAATCGGCGCCGGTCAGGGGGCCTGTGGCGATGATTACGGGTGAGGATGTTTCGGGAATATCTTTGACTTCTTCTTGAATAAGTTTGATGTTGGCTATTTTTTCTATTTCTTCGGTAATTCGTTCGGCGCATCTCAGCCTATCAACAGAAAAACTGCTGCCCGCGGGGACCCGGAACTCCTCTGCAATCTTTAAGTAAAAGGAGTCGAGCATTTTGAGCTCTTCTTTCAACAAACCCGAGGGCGCGGATACCTGGGTGGAACCCAGGGAGTTCGAACATACCAATTCGCCTAAGAAACCGGTTTTGTGGGCTTCGGTCTCCGTTCCGGGTCTCATCTCGTACAATTCTACATCGACTCCCCGTTTGGCTGCCTGGTAAGCGGCTTCCACTCCTGCCAGCCCGGCGCCTATCACAATCACTTTATCTTTCATTTTCGTATAGCATCCGTTTCAGTTTTTTTTTCTTCCGCGTCTTTGATTTTACCGCCTTTTTTCCGGTTCACCCTCGACTCGATATAGGTGCATTCGGGGTAACCGGAGCAGCCGGTAAAAAATCGCCTGGTTTTCTTTGAGAATCGTTTGAGCAGGGGTTTGCCGCAGGTGGGGCAATCGCCTAATTTTTCATCTTTTAACGTTTCGATATAAGTGCATTTGGGGTAACCGGAACAACCGATAAAATAACTCCTGGTTTTGGCTGAATATCGCTTTACCAAGGGTTCGCCGCAGCCCGGCTTCGGACAGGTACGGTCTAATAATTCATCCTTTTTTACCTCTGTTTGGTTGTTTCCATCGCCTTTTTCGGTATATTTGCATTCTGGGTAACCGGAGCACCCGCTGAACCAGCCCCTGGTTTTGTAGGAATATTTCAGGACCAGGTCTTTGCCGCACCGCGGGCATTTTTTGCCGGTAGACAACTGCACCCTGTCCGTACCTTCGACCCTTCCCAGGTCAACCAGCAATTTTTTATAAAAATCGTCGATTCCTTTTATCCAATCCAGGCTGCCTTCGGATACGAGATCGAGTTGTTTTTCCAGGTCTGCGGTAAAATTATAATTCATGATGTCCTTGAAATTTTTATCTAAATACTCCGCCACGTTAAAACCGAGAAAGGTGGGGACAAATTTCTTTTCCTCTTTATAAACGTAGGCGCGCTTGCCTAAGGTATCTATAATCGACGCATAGGTCGATGGCCTGCCAATCCCCTTCTCTTCCAGTACTTTGACCAAAGAGGCTTCCGTGTATCTTGCCGGTGGTTTGGTAAAGTTTTGTTTGGGGTTTAGTTTCAATAGTTTTAGAATCTCCTGCTCGTTTAAACCGGGGAGCTGTTCCGCGTTGCTTCCGATTTTCAGAATTTTAGTAAAGCCCGGGAATTTTTCGATTTCTCCTTTACTGATGAAGAGGTAATCGCCATTGGCAATTTGAAAAATTGTCTCTTCTACCTGTGCTTCTTTCATCTGGGACGCAAAAAACCTGTCCCAGATTAACCTGTATATTTTGAACTGGTTGGCATTTAAATATTTATTGATATCCGCGGGTGCATGAAAGGGCAGCGTGGGCCTTATGGTTTCGTGGGCATCTTGAATCTTCTTCTTGCTTCCGTAAAAATTGGGTTTATCGGGGTAATATTCGGCGCCGAAACTTGCGGTAATAAAATTCTTTGCCGCGGCCCGGGCATCGTTGGATATGCGGTAGGAATCGGTTCTCATATAGGTTATCAGACCGGTTCGTTCGCCGCGGCCTAAATCGACGCCCTCATACAACGATTGGGCCAGCCTCATCGTGGATTTAACGGGCAAACCGAATCGCCGGAAGGCTTCCTGCTGCAGCGACGAGGTGATTAGCGGGGGCGGGGACTTTCTCTTTTTGAGGGTTTTTTTGATTTTGTTTAACACATAGTCGTTCTTTTTCAGGTTGTCAACGACTTCATCATTTTGTTCTTTGTTGACTATTTTTATTTTTTTGTTGTTGTGCTTTTCTAATTTTGCGTTGAAGGGAGGTTTTTTTGACCCTTCCAGTTGAGCGGTTATGGCCCAGTATTCTTCCGGCTCAAAGGCCCGGATTTCCCGTTCCCTTTCGACGATTAGCTTCAGAGCTACGGATTGCACCCGGCCGGCAGATAAGGGACCTCCTATCTTGCGCTGCAGTACCGGGCTTATTTTATAACCGGCCAGGCGGTCCAACAATCGCCTCATCTGCTGTGAATTGACTTTATCGATATCGATGTCCCTCGGGTTTTCCACGGCCTGGAGTATTGCCTGCTTGGTGATTTCATTGAAAAAAATACGAAAAATTTTCCGGTTACTGCTTTTCAATATTTCACGAAGATGATAGGCGATGGCTTCACCTTCCCGGTCGGGATCTGGCGCCAATAGTATTTTTTCGCTTTTTTGCGAGAGTTCCTTCAGTTTTTTAATGATCGATTTTTTATCTTTAACTTCCTCGTAATAGGGTTTGTAATTTTTTTCCACATCGATACTTAATATGTTGGGGTTCAGGTCCCGTACATGTCCCATGGACGAACTGACCAGGTAGTCGGATCCCAGGTATTTGGAAATCGTATTTGACTTGGCCGGCGATTCAACAATAATTAATGTTTTCTGGCTCATCGTATCCGTTTATAACCTCCTGCTTCTTCAACAACGATGTTTTTCAATATCAATCCCATTAATAAAGAAATTATCTCCGAGATCGATACGTCAACATGTTCCGCAAAATAATCTATACTTTTTAACTCATTTGTATCCAATAAGTCAAGCATTTTTTGTTCTTTTTTTGAAATCTTGGATTTTTCTTCGTTTATTTTCCGCTCTAAGCGGATGCCGTACTCCTCGAGGATGTCCTGCGGGGAGGCAATCAGTTTTGCCCCCTGCTGGATCAAGTAGTTTGTGCCCGTGCTTATGGGGGAGTCGATCCTACCGGGGATGGCAAAAATATCTTTGTTTTGTTCTAAACCTAAGCGGGCCGTTATCAAGGAACCGCTTTTCAACGCTGCTTCTACCACGAGAACCGATTTTGAAATACCGGCTATTATCCGGTTGCGAATCGGAAAATAGAAGGGTCTGGGAATCACGTCTAAAGCAAATTCCGATATGATACAGCCTGTCTCCCTGATTTTTTCGATCAGGCCGATATTTCCCGGGGGATAGAGTTGCAGCAGGCCACCGGCGTTAACACCGATTGTTTTACCTTTTTCCCGGATGGCTATTTTATGGGCCATGGAGTCGATCCCATAGGCCATCCCGGAAACGACGGTTAAACCGCCCTCACATAGATCAGGAACGATATTGTTCAGGGAGAGCCAGCCGTAAGAACTTCCCCTCCGGGAACCCACAATGGAAATTTTTTCCGATTTCAGCAGCGCTTTATCACCGGTCACGTAAATATAATCGGGCGGATCATAGACCTCATCTAAAAGAGGGGGATAGAACTCATCGCCCTTAAAAACGAGTTCAATATTCGAGGTGCGGGCCCTCTCGACTTCATCTTCCGCGATTTTGATATGATTATCTTTTATATCGGCAATCTCATCATCGAGAAATCCGAATGAACGCAGTTCGCTTTTACCGACCTGCGATAACCCGTCCGCACCGATTCCCTTCTTGATTAATTTCCTTTTTGCCTTCTGGTTTTTAGAAGTGGTGAGAGAAAATGCAATTAATCTTAATTTGTTTTCCTCAGGATAATTCATAATCGGAGGGCGGCAGGATGAGTGCGGGAATATTCGCATACATGAGAACTTTCTCCGAAATACTGCCCAGGAAGAATTTTTCGATTCCTTTTCGCTGGTGGGTTGCCATGGTAATCAAATCGATTTGATTGGCTTTGGCGATTTCAATAATTTTTTGAGCGGGTTCTCCTATATCATAGAAAATATTATCGATTTTATAATTGTGCGTGGCTGCAATCCCCTCGATCTTTTTGTTTATCTTCTCAATCAATTTATCCCTTTTTAACACCGGGACTTTAATATTGAAGAATTCCGAGATATGCACCACGGAAAGACTGGCCTGCAGTTGTTTGGCCAGGGAGATGGAGTAGTTCAGCTCTAACAGTGAGAACTCGGTAAAATCGATAGGAGAGAGAATTTTCTCTATTTTCCCATCTTTCTTACTTCCGGGTATGACCAGCACCGGGATATCCGATTTTCGGGTCAGCCGGGAAGTTGTAGAGCCGATCAAAATATGTTCGATCTCGGAAATTCCTCTTCTGCCCACAAAAATCATATCGACCTGGTTCGCTTGAGAATAGTTGATAATTTCCTCGCTCTCTATTCCTTCTACCACATCTACCTGGAAGGGAATATCGGACTTCCGGCTGAAATTCAGCATCTTTTCCATGGATTGCTGCCTGGTTTTTTCAATTGTTTTATGAAGTTCCTCATCGTTAAAAAATGCGGTTTCATAAATCCAGTCGGAAAATTTCGGAAGTACATAAAGCGCATAGTTTTTGGTCTGCAGCTTTTCCGAAAACAACTTCACATAAGGTAGACAAAATCTACTTTCTTTTGAGAAATCCGTAGCCCACAATATTTTTTTGATTTTTGAAGAAACTTTTTTTTCCATTTGTGTTTACCTGCCATCGGTTATAGCGGTTTTTAAATTTTTGGACGGGAAAAATTTCACGATCTTTCTCGGTGTTATGTACATAGGCTCCTTGTTATTCGGATTGATGACCCTCTTCTTCTTCCGTTCAACTACTTTAAAAGTGCCGAAATTCGATACCACTACTTTCTTATTCTTGCTTAAATTCTCAACAATAACTTCGATTAATAGATCGATAAAGCTATAGGCCTCAAACCTTCTAATGTTAAGTTTCCTATAAATACATTCAGAAATTTCTTTCTTGTTCATTTATTACTCCCTAACATCATATGGAATTATCATATAGAAAAGAAAAAGTCAAGAGATTTTTAAATTTTTTTTCAGTAATATAGGCCGTTTTAGCAATATTTTTCCTCGAAACGCTGACTGGACACGGGTTTCGAGCTTTTTGATTTTTTTTATTTTTTTTCAGCAATATAGGCGATTTTAGCCATTTCGGACAGCAAGCGAAGCGATTCGGGCATTCGAAAAATTGAAAATCGACAGGTCTATTATTTTTCGGCTTCACGTAATAATTGAGCTAACCGGTTTTGATCCCGGGGCGTCATTCTATTATATAACCTGTTTTTTAAGATATTCAGATAGGTAAGGGCTTCCTTTTTAGAGCCCAACTGCAGGTAAGTCAAAGCGATATTGAAATAGACATCTACAAAATCCGGTTCGAGTTCGATCACTTTCTTCCAATCCGAAAGGGCCGGATGGAACCGGCTGCCGAATTTTAAGGCAGCTCCACGGCCATTTAAAGCGGAAACAAGTTCGGGATTAATTTCCAACGATTTATTGAACGCTTCTAACGCCTGTTTATAGGTCTCTTTATCCGGGTTCTTTAAAAACATAGTCAGGTAGAGGGTACCTAAATTATTATAGGTTATTGCCACTTTGGGATTAAGTTCGATAGATTTGCGGTAGGCTTCCCGGGCATTCGCATAATCCTTTTTCCGCCAGTGAAGTATCCCTAAGTAATTCCAGGCCTGCGCCAGGGTGTTGTCTTCGATTAGAGCCTCGGTTAAAATTTGAAAAGCCCGGTCATCTTTATGCATTTCGGTTAGCATAATCCCTACCCGGGATTTAATTTCAGGATTTCTTAAAACGGAATCATCTTTAAGAAGTTCATCGCATAGTTGTAGGGCTTTTGTGGAATCCCTATTTTTCTTTAGTAATTCGCAGTAAGCGAGCTTGAGTGAGACATTCAACGGCTCAATATCGGCGGCTTTCTCATAATATTCCAGGGATTTTAGCATATTGTTTCGTTCTTCTTCGATACGTGCCAGGTAAATGTAAGCCAGGGTATAAGTAGGGTTGTCTTTTATAATTTCCAGGCAAATTTTCTCCGCTTCATTATCCTTTTTCAAACGGGAAAAATAATAGGAGACCAGGTTCATTTTCGCCCGGATGTTATCGGGGAATTTTTGAATCGCTTCTTTTAAGGTAGCCATCAACCCGGCTTCATCTCCTTTCGCATCGTAAATCGTACGCATTAATTCATAATATTTAGGGATTTTTACCTTTGGGGTATCCGCTGCCATTTTTTTTAATCCGGATTCGGCTTCCGCGATTTTCCCGTTTTTTATGTCATTTTCGATACGGATAAATTCATTCTTCACAATAATCCCTTTTTTGGGGTCCATGTTTTCCCCGTATTTGCCTGAGAAGGACGAGACATACCCGAGGGATCGCAAATGCCTTTTATCTTCCCCGGTCAGCTCCCGCCGGGAATCGATTTCCGATCTTGAATACTCGGTTATGAGCTTCAATAGTTTATTATCCATCTCCCGTGCCAGCCGGTTTTTTTTCAATACCAGGTTCTCTCTCTCTCCGCTGTCTGCTTCGAGATTATACAACTCCGGTTCAGGCAGTGAAATGAATTTATATTTATCGTCGATGATACCGGTAAGCGGCGCCCAGTTGTACTCTAATTGTCCATACAGGCTTTCGAAATAGAATGCTCTTTGTGCCCGGTACTCTTTCCCTGTCATCAGGTCGAGTAGACTCTCTCCTTGCACACCGGCATGCACCTTTATCCCGTATAAATCAAGAACTGTAGGCATTATATCTATTAAATTCACGCGGCTCTTTACGATGGTTCCCGGTGAGAATAATTTCGGACTGAAAAATATTAAGGGTACTTTTAGAACTTCCTCATAACAAAAAATTCCATGTCCATGTTCATCGTGTTCACCCAGGTCCTCGCCGTGGTCTCCCACAGCCAGGATCATGGTGTTTTTCAGTATCCCTGCGGATTCCAGTTCCGCGATGATTTTTCCCACGTAATGGTCCATGTAAGCTACTTCCCCGTCATAGGGTCCCCAAAAATCGTCGCTAAATTTGTTCCGGTACTCCTCCGGGGGGGCATAAGGGTAGTGGGGATCGAAAAAATGAACCCAGGCCAGGAACGGTTTTTCTTTATCGCGCTGTTTAAACCATTTGTTGAATTTTGAATATACTTGGTCGGCCGTTATTTCAGAGCCTAATTCGTTTACAATCTCATCAATCCGGAGCGAATCGTCGTATAAATCAAAACCCTGGTTAAGACCGAATTTCGAGAGTAAGACAAAAGAAGCGATCGCCGCATATGTATAAAACCCGTTTTCCTTCATTACTTCCGCCAGGGTTACCCGGTTTTTATCCAGGAAAAAAGAGGCATTATTTCTACAGCGGTGGGCCAGGGGGTACTCCCCCGTAAAAATAGTACAATGGGACGGAAATGTAAGGGGCGTGGGTGCATAACAATTTTCAAATTTTATGCCCTCCCGGGCCAGCCGGTCAAGATTCGCCGTTTTAGCTTCTGCGCATCCGTATGCGCCTAAGCGGTCTGCCCGAGTGGTATCTAATGTGATGACAAGTAGGTTGAAGCCTTCGGCGCCTTTATGTAACCGGGATTTCCCCCCGGTTAAAAAAACAACAGCCGCGATACACGACGCCGCAAGTACGGCAGCGGCCAGGTATATTTTTTTCTTTTTCATGTTTAGTTTCCTTATATGTTATTCATTTTCTTTTTTTTATACCATAGGAATGAATTAAAATCAACACGAAAACCGGGGAAGATATTGACATCGGGCGGATAATAATATAAAATATCCGCTAATGGTGAGTGTAGCTCAAGGGTAGAGTGCCGGTCTGTGGCACCGGACGTTGGGGGTTCAAATCCCCTCACTCACCCCATTATAACTATGATAATGACCTTATTGTTTTTCGTTTTAACTGCTTCGACAGCCCGCCGCGTAACAGTATTAACCAATACTTCGATATATAATATGGGATGAAATTTAACTCCTATTTCATACAATTAACCCACCGGGAATCCGCCTTTACCGGTAATTTAATAATTGGCGACAACCCGGTTCATACTAATTTTAAAAAAATAGGAAACAATATATTCATCGCTTACTTTAAGAACCAGGTGGAATTAAAATTTCTCGAAAATATTGAGTTTAAGAATAAGAGTAAAAGTGTAGTCGTCCTGTTCCCTGTTATCTCAAAATACAATAAAAGAAAATTAACAAAAATTGCTAAGATTCTAAGCAGCGCCGGAATGATAGAAAAAAATACACTGCTGCTCGATTTTTTAACTGTCGAAAAAATTTTGCGCGTCGGAGAATTGTTATATTTTTTTTCGGAAAGTAAAAATTTGGCGGTAAACCTACTGACACGTATGGAATTGGATAAAAAAATCAAGATCATCGATTTTCATAATTTATCGATCACATCGTATAAAAATTTCTTAGAATACCGGAAGGAGTTAAAAACCGTTTTCAACAATTATGTTATAAATAGAGACAATGCCGTCAAATTATCGGAGATTGAACCCTGGCTAAAACTCCCCATTTCATCTATCTTTTTCAAGTACCTTTTACATTCGCTCGATGAAAATTTCTCTTTTAGAATCGTAAAAGACAAAATTATATTTCGGGCGCTCACATTATCGGAAAAAGAGAAGGAATATATCAAAAAAATAGAAGACGCTTTGAAGAAAAACAAGGCGCCTATCTTTGCTATCGATGACATATTAAAATCAACCGATTTGCACTATAAAGAGGTAAATGATTCAATGTGGTATTTGCTTGACGTCGGAAAGGTGGTTCAATTAAACAAAAAATGCTTTATTTTTAGCAATGATCTTCATAAAATCATCAATAAACTTAAAAAATATAAACGAAACCAGGGGGAAATGATCGGTATAAATTCCTTCAGGGAGCTAACCTCTTATTCCAGGAAATATATTATCATTCTGTTTGAATATTTCGATTCTCGCCATATCACAACACGAGTCGAAAACGAAAGGAAAATATTACTCGTGGTTTAAGCCTAACCTTCGCCCAACCGGATATTTGCGGCATTGATAATATCTTTAAATCCTGCTTCCTGTTCTTCCGGTGTTTTATCCTTTGCTTTATCTTTAAACCATAATTGTTGGAGATATTTATAGGCGTCGGATTCTTTATCGGATTCAGACAATATATAGGCTTCCGCAAAATAACTAATCGCTTTGTCCTTATCTTTCTTAGAGAGCAATTGGCCGATTTTTACAGCCATGCTGCTTCTTTTCTTCTTAGCATAGGCTTTCTCATAGCATTCGATTGCTTTGTCTTTATCTTGGTCCGCTTTGCCCTTGCTGTATCTGTGGTAATATAATCGTGCCAACAGGTTCGACTCGCCGTAAGTAAGATCTTCATGGTCGACTACTTTCTCGATGGCAGCGATTGCCTCATTTATCAAGTTCTTTTTAGCCAATTCAACAGACTCTTTTAATACGGTCCGTTTCGAAAATTCGTTTCCCGGATCGAGTTCATAAGCAAAGATACCCTTTTCAATTACTTCCCTCCTGGTATTATCATTCAAACCCTTTGCAAGTAATATTCGGATCTGAATCCGCAGCGCCGGCGCTAAGTATCGTTTATCGACTCCCTTAGAAATTTCCTCTGCCCGCTGCAGGCCTTCGGCCATCTCTTTTATGGATTTTCCGAAATCTATTACCATACCCGCGTAACTGTATGCTTTATCGTAATCTTTCCTGGCCAGGTTGTAAGCGTTTGCCAGCCAGAGGGATATATTTACCTTATAGTGATCTTCCAGGTCTTCAAAGGTAAGCGTCTTCTCTCCATACTCAATCGTTTTCTCGAATTTCTTTAAGACAAATGAAGTTTGGGCCAGGTTATAAAATAGAAATTTTATATTCTTGTCTCTCTTATTGTCGCCGTACTTTTGTTTGTATTGCTCAAACAATTGAATCTTGATTTCAGGATTTTTTTCAGCAGCAGCTTTGATCCATAAATCTTGCCTTTCATTCCCTGATAATAAAAATGATCCGCACATAAATAAAAATAAAACCAGACTAACCTTTTTATTCATTGAACAACCTCCGGTAAACTATTAATTAGGGTTTAGAGAACATTATAAGTAAACTTATCGTTTTTTGTCAAGTAAAAAAGTTTTTTGGGACAAATTTTGTTTCGTTTCGTCATCTGTGCCCAAATATTTATCATTGCAAAGAGTTAAATTATGGGTTGCTTTTATTTTGAATTTGTTCTATATTCTATTCTAAAAAAAATCTAATGAAATGGATAACAGCGGTAATAAAAGGAACTGAGGTAAGTATCGCCTTTGATGAGAACAGCATTCATATATACAATGCTTACTTGATAAAGGACGACCTTAAACTGCGCGGCTATCGCTGGAATCCGAACGATAAAAGCTGGCACGCCAATCCCGGTGATGTGGAAGCTGAGATGAATGCACTGCGAAACAAATTTCAACAATCAAAACCGGTCTCTATCGCAAGCCGGGATGTTGAACTGTCGGAATTCCCCACCTCAAGTTCGGTTGTTGAATTGCGTAACCGAATCGACCGGTTGATACGGGAGGGTTTGCAGGGCCAGATCTGGACCCGGGGCATTATTGCGTCACGAGTCAAAAATTACCAGTGGTATTCCTACTTCGATTTAAAGGATGAAGATGAAAACCAGGATATCTATTTTAACATGGAAGTCAGGACAAAGGACCTTGAACAGGTTAACCGGAAACTTAAAGAATCCGGCGCTGCCGATTCCTTAGATAAAGACCTGCCTGTCTTCTGCCTGGTTGAAGTTCACCTCTCTTTCAGGAATGCTGTGGACATACGCCTGCGCGTGCTGGACATACTCCCGGAATATACCCAGGCAAAAATACGAAACCAGCGGGAAATTACCCTTGACAAACTTAAAGAGGAAGGTATCCTTGATAAGCAGAAGAGGTTAAGTCTGCCGGCCTTGATTCCCCGGGTAGGATTGATTACGTCGGAACAGGGCACATCAATCGGGGATATCATGGCAGGATTAAGCACGTTCGAGATAAAGTACAGCTTTTTTTTTATCGATACCCGGATGGAAGGAGTAAACGCCGTAGAGAGCATTATCGGGGCAGTCGATTACTTAGAAAACAGTATCAGCCCGCCATTGGATGCCATCATTATTGCCCGCGGCGGAGGCAGCGAGCAGTCTTTAGCGATTTTTAACGATTACCGGTTGTGCTGCAGGATTTGTAATTGCACCATTCCGGTTTTGACAGCTATCGGTCACGAAAAGGACATCTCCGCTGCCGAAATTTGTTCCTTTTTTACCCCGGCGCCGGCCACCCCATCGGGTATGGGAAAATACCTTCATGAACGATTCGGTGAACTTCAACTACAATTATCCGACTCTGTCCGGCAGCTTATCAATTATTTTTCAAATATGCACAACCGGGAAATGGAGAAAATAAAGGCCTTTGTTAAAAATATCCCCATAAATATACGACGTTTTTTGCAATCGCGGGAGGAACGGTTCTCAGCCTTGGTCCACCGGTATGAACAATCCGTTTCGTTCACCGTCCGGGACCGGGAGAGGGGGATTTATAACCTGATGATGCAGATTTTGACCCTTGCGTCTGCCCTGCGTAAAAGAGAAAAAAGACAGGTCGAGAAAACCGTTTTAAAGAGCGACTTTCAAAAAAGACTGAAGGTAAACGATACGCTGCTGCAAGAGATCCGGCACTTAGGGCAAAATGTGACCCGGCAGTCGGGCAAGGTGATTCTTGAACAAGAACGAAACCTGCAAAACCTGGTTGACCTAATTAAAGCCAGTGACCCGGGTAACATTTTAAAAAAAGGATTCACCCTGACTTTAGATAAAGACGACCGTGTTATCAAAACAATGCGGGCTTTTAGCGAAGCTGAGAATACCCGTTTGAAATTCCATGACGGGATCGTTATAATTAAGAAAGAGGAGGACCTATGACCGATAAATCGGGCAGCTATGAGAAAAATTATCAAATTCTTGAGAAAATAACCGAATCCCTTAATAAGGATGAGATCGGCATCGATGACCTGGTAGAAAAAACGAAAGAGGCGCTTCATTCGGCCCGGATATGCATGGAGATACTCAAGAAACAAAAAGGCGAGTTCAAGAAGCTAGAGGTTGATTTTTCTCAACTTCTCCGGGATTCGGGGAAGGAGGAATCGCAAGCACCGGGGGAAACGAAAGTGGGCGATGATTCTCCTTTCTAATCCTGCCCGGTGTAGCCGGATGCATTTGGTATTCCGCCAAGTTAATTTCATAAAGGAGATGATAGAGATTGATAAATTACAAAGGAAATAAGAAACCGACGGATACGGAGGTCCTGGAATTTCAAGGGGTATTATTTAACGTAAGCCGCAGAAAGGTGAAATATCCCCGCATCGAGTTTAAATCAACCGGACCGGTGTTAATCATCCCCAAAAAAATCGATCCCGTTAGCGTGCTGCAGGAGAATAAAAAGTCGATTCTAAAAAAATGCTCCATGATAGAGGCCCAGGTCGAAGCCGCCCGGGAATTACGAGTCGTAAAGCGAAGCGAAACGGAATTTAACGATATGATTACGTTGTATATCGAAAAATACTCCCAGGTATTGAAGGTAAGGCAAAAGGGGATTAAATTCAGGAAGATGAAACGCCGGTGGGGGAGCTGCCGGAACACGGGTGTCATTACCCTGAATAAATACCTTCGTTTTGTCCCGGAGACGCTGCTTGCTTACATTGTATTTCACGAGTTAGTCCATCTCAAGATTCGCGGACACAACCGGAAATTTAAGGCCGTAATCGCCGGACAATTCCCGGATTACCGGGTTTTAGATAAAGAACTATCCCTGTATGGGTTCCGGCTGCTGCCCTGAGCGGGAAAAGGATAGAGAATCCCCATCCTGGGGATATCCTTACGATGAAATGGAATAGACTTCATTATGCATGTGTTAAGAGCGGAATATAACGCGCTTAAAGACCGGTTTCTAAGGAACCCTGCTGCTAAATCATTTCTTACTTTTTTTATCTATTTCCGTGAGCAGGACCTCGACGGCTTTCTCCAATTGTTTGTCCCTGCCGGCCGCCGTTGTTTCCGGGTCATTCTTTACCAGGTAATCGGGATCTAATTGCCGGTTCTCTAAGTATTTACCGTTTATGCCTTTAATGCCGACCTGTGGAATGCCGAAATGGAGCGACCTATCCTGCAGACTTTCCCACCAGACAGCGGTCCCGGTTCCGGCTACGGGCATACCGACCAACTTGCCGATCCCTAACTCTTTATAGACATAGGGGAACATATGGGCATTGGAGTAATTATCCTCACCCATAACCACTACCGAAGATTTAATCCATTTGGCGCCGGGTTCGATGCCGATTACCTGGCCCCTGGGTACAAAGGTAAAATACTTTTTTCCACTAAACATGGTGACCAGTTCATCATGCAGCCAGCCACCGCCGTTAAAACGGGTGTCTACCACAATACCTTCTTTATGAGAGTGGCGGCCGAATACCTCGGAAAAGGTCTCGCGGAAACTAAAATCTCCCATACTGCGAATATGAACATACCCCAATCGCCCTTTTGAGAGACGTTCGGTTTCGGCACGCCTGGTTCTTATCCACCTGTTATAAAGCAAGCCACGCTGACGCCAGGATTCGATGGGTTTGATGGTTTCTTCCCACTCTTTACCGGATGCAGGATCAGTTAGGGTGAGCAGCATGGTCTTGCCGGCCTGACGGTTCAACAGCGGGTAATAATTCATGCCGGGTGTTACCGGGGTGCCGTTGATCTTTTTTATGATAACTCCCGGTTTTATTTTTGAATCGGCCCGAGCCAGGGGGCCCTTCTCGATGATTTCTAAAACTTTCAAACCATTGATCTCCGGTGAGGCTTCACAGAAAGCACCCAAAGCCGCCGTGGAATCGGGATTTTGATAATCCGGGTTGTTTCCGCTGCCGGTGTGTGAGCCGTTTAACTCCCCTAACATCTCGCTTAACATTTCCGTGAAATCCCAATTGTTGCTAATATGGGGCAGGAAACGTTGATAGTTCTCCTTGTAAAACGACCAATCCACGCCGTGGAGGTCCTTGACATAAAACTTCTTTTGTACCTGGCGCCAGACATGCTCGAATAGATAATCTCTTTCGCCGGGTAAATCTAAGTTCATCTCCGCCGCATAAGTCACGGGCTTCTGTTTCCCGGATTCAAGTTCAATCTTTACGATCTTTCCTTGATATAACACGAATATATTCTCACCTTCTTCATCAAAGGTAAGGCTGCCGCCCTGGGCGCCCAATTTTGCCAGCAGCCTGGTTTTTTTCTCCCGCAGCTTATGAACCCAGAGGTCATACCCTTTCTCAAACCGGCTGAGATAGGCCAGGGTCTCGCCGTCAGGCGACAAGGCCGCATCCGCTAAGCGGGAAGAATGAATAGTAAGCCGGGCAACACGGTCTTCGATATTTTTCAGGTCGATTCTCAGCGGTTCGATTTTCTTCGCCTTCTTTTTTTTCTTCTTTTTATCGGTTTTTTCTTTCTCTTCCGCCTCTTCATTTTCTTCCTCTTCCTCTTTCAGGAGGTCATATTCGGCTTTGCTCAGTTTGAAACGGTCAAAGGTTTCCCGGGTGAAAAACATACCGTAAATATCACCTTCCGGCGCCCCGGGACCGTGATTTCTCAGGCCGTGCTTGTCCGTAACCCAGATCATCATTTTGCCGGCCATCATCCATTTGGGCATGACATCCGAATAACCGCAATTCGTCAGGTTTACCAGAGCCTTCGTTCCGGAGGCATCCACCAAACCGACCTCGGAACCCCATCTTTCCGTATCCAGGAATCGTACTAACAGGTATTTACTGTCCGGCGACCAATCGTACCATTGGTCGCCATCGCTGTACGAATAGTTTTTATCCCCGGAAAGTACGGTGCGGGATTTTTTGGTTCGCAGGTTCAAAATCCTGAGGGTGGTACGTTCTTCCAAATAAGCGACCTCTTTACCGTCCGGGCTATATGCCGGCTGGAAGGTTTCCTTGTCGGAAACCAGCAGCGGTTCCCGAAGCAGCAAGGTGGAATTGTAGAAATAGGATTCCTCTTTTCTCTTAATACTCACCTGGTAGAGGTTCCAACTGCGACCCATTTCAGCGGCGAACAACAGCTTTCGGCCGTCCGGGCTGAACGAAACCGATCTCTCCTGCTCCGGCGTACCGGTTATCCGTTTGGTCAGGGGATAATCGACAGCGGTCACAAAAACCTCGCCCCTGACTATGAAGGCGATCTCTTTGCCGTTGGGAGAAAGGCACATTTCGGTGGCACCGGATGTGACGGTCTCGATTCTCCGGGTATTTTGCGAAACATCTATTTCGGCCGGAATCCTGACTTTATAAGGTTGTTTGGCTCCTTTGGGCAGAAGGTAGATTTCCCCGTTAAATCCGAAACACAAATCTCCCCCCTGGGACGCGGACAAAAAGCGCACCGGGTGTTTCTTGAAATAAGTCACCTGCAAGGGATTGCCCGGATCGGAAAGCGGCATCCGCCACACATTGAACGAGCCGTCCTTTTCGCTGAGGTAGTACATGTTTTGCCCATCCGCGCTCCAGGCCGGGCTGCGATCTTCCCCGGCAAAATCCGTTAATTGGGTGTGTTTGCCCGAATCCGAATCGTAAAGCCATACATCCCGGGTGACAGAGGATTTATGGTGTTTGCGCCAGGAATCCTCATAACCTTTGTTGTCATGGTAGAGTATCCGTTTGCCGGCCCGGTCCCAGCGGGCATCTTCAGCCGGGGTGGTGAGTATTTGTTCCGGCAGGCCGCCTTTGACCGCTGCCCGGTAAAGCTCCGTGAATCCCCCCCGGGGAAACAGGGTGCTTTTCTGAGAATCCATACGGCTCGACCGAAACAGGACGGCGCTGCCATCGGGGGAAAAGTCGGAAGGGTAATCGTTTGCCGAGTGAAAGGTCAGGCGTTTCGCCTTCCCGCCCCGGGCCGCGATGACATAGACATCGAAGTTACCGAAACGATCCGAGGCAAAAGCGATGGTCCTGCCATCCGTTGACCAGGCGGGCATAAAATCATAGGCGTTGTGGCGAGTCAATGCTTTCGGAACACCGCCTTCCTTTGAGACGGTAAAGATGTCCCCCTGGTAACAGAAGGCGATGGTTTCCCCATCCGGGGAAATGGCCGGGTAACGCAGCCACAACGCTTCGTTCCCGGGAAACAGGGTCATACTTGAAAAAACCATGACTATACAAATAAACAAAATTCCTCTTTTGTTTAACAAATTTAGATATTTCATAACTCGACTCCTAATCCACATATTTTGCGTTGATTTAAAGATTGTTTCATTGAGTATGATACGTTTAACAATAAATAATTGTTTTTCAAGGCACTACTCGAAAAACGGCCCCACTAAACGGCGGGGGAAAATATGTCAAACATGTTAATCATTACCGCCATGTAATGGGAGAATAATTTGCCTGGCACCTTTTTTTCCCCAATAAAGGCCGGGACCATGTAATTCCGTCATCTTTGGCTGTCCCCGGCTTCTCTCTCAAAGTCTCCCTCGATCGGCCAGCCCGGCCCATCGTTGTGAAACAAGTGAGGGTAACCGTCTTCTAATGCACGGATCATTTTCTCAAGGGGAAAGTCTGCAAATTGGCCGTGGTCACGGATGTACTCCATGTGTTTGTTGCCTGCCCGGTCAAAAGGATGAAAAACAGAATCATTCCGGCCGTCAAATTCCAAAGGTTTCACCCCGAATTTTTCGCATAACGCTAAGTTAAATGCCGGCGTGGCCTTGACCCATTTTCCGGCAAGAAACAATTCCGTATAACCGTGGAAGACAAACTCATCCGTCCTCATTAGTGCTTTCAGCCTTTCCGTGGCCAGGTGGTTGCGCACGTCGGCAAATCCTAAACGGCTGGGGATAAAGACGGCACGAGCCGCGGCGGTTAGGAGAATCGCTTTCTGGATGCAAAACCCGGTCTTCTCGCGCAGCAACCAACTGGCCTTATACCTTTCGGGGTCGAAGCCGATACTATAAGGGCTGTAACGAATCATGTCGCGAATTCTGTAATAGAGTTTTATCCCCCGTTTTAAATCCGTACCGGCGCTGCCGCAGGTAGACCGGGCAAAATCGATTACATCAGGGTGGTCGCTGTCGATAAATGGGGTCGGCTGTAGATATGCCTGCCACTCTTTTTCGGAGTACGTGTTTTTCATGATTATCAACCTCCCCGTTAAGATATACCATTCCCTTCATTTAATCAAGCCAATTTATTCCCATAAATCCACTACCTGAGTTAACACCCCTGGGGGGGATCTTGTATCCCCCCATATTTTCATCATATAGATATTTTTTCCGGACGAACAAAAAATCCTGGCCAAACCTCTACATACCCAATTACAAAGGGCGGAGCATGACTTTACATTCATCCGGTCTAAATACATCTGTATCAATTGCCAATATGCCCACATGGTTAGAATTGCAAAAAATCAGTCTACTCTATTGATAATGAATCTCTAATGTACCCCCGTTCCTTAAAGTTTGTTTTTCATTCTAAGTCAAGTAAAATTGTCTTAGAGGTATAACATGAATAAAAACAGGGCAGGTAGGTACATAAATCAGCAGACCGGGTATAAAGCTTATATCCCTAATTTGCTACCGCCGGATCCGCCGATTTTTATCGATGAGGAGCTTCATTTTTTACTCTCCGGGGCGGACCGCGCCCTGGCCAGGTTGGATGGAGTTTCTTTTATTTTACCCAACCCGGAGCTATTTGTGGCCATGTATGTAAAAAAGG
>JAGLQA010000524.1 GCA_023137075.1 Candidatus Aminicenantota bacterium | reverse complement strand
ATGATTCTAAAGTATACAATAGCCTGGTTAGGTCTCGTGGTTGTCGCCATCATAAATGGTGCAATCAGGGAAAAAGGATATAAAAAGTATATGAGCGAACTGCGGGCCCACCAGGTTTCAACAGTGACCGGCATTATCCTGTTCGGGATTTTTATATACATACTCAGCCTTATATGGAAAATCCAATCCGCCGGCCAGGCCATAACCATCGGCCTTCTTTGGTTAGCTCTTACCATCGCTTTCGAATTTGTCTTCGGCCACTTCGTGATGAAACACCCATGGAGCAAGCTTCTAAATGACTACAATATTCTTAAAGGCAGACTCTGGCTCCTGATCCTGATTTGGACCACAATCGCTCCCTACGTTTTTTACAAACTTTAGTATTTAGTGCCTGACCGAAAAGGTAAAAATGGGGAAGGTGATTTATCTCCATAGCTTATTAAGCTTGAAATATTCGGCTTCATATATTAGAATACTCATGATGAGTAAGCAAAAAAAATTCGGCAGAATTCTGGTTATCGATGACGACGAAGATGTGCTGGAAGCGGCGCGACTCTTCCTCAAACAGCACGTCGAACTGATCCATACGGGAAAAGACCCGCAAAAAATCCCGGTCCTGATTAAAAATACCAACTACGACGTCATCCTTTTAGATATGAACTTTACCAGCGATGTGACCAGCGGCAAGGAGGGATTTTACTGGTTAGACAAAATATTCGCCATCGACCCGGCAGCAGTCGTGATTCTGATAACCGCCTTCGGTGACGTGGACCTGGCGGTGAGGGCCATCAAAGAAGGGGCCATGGACTTCATCCTCAAACCCTGGCGCAATGAAAAACTCCTGGCTACCCTTTCCTCTGCCCTGAACCTGCGCCGCTCGCGATTGGAATTGGCCAGCCTTAAATCTAAACAGCAGCAGTTGTTCGCCGATTTAGACCAGCCCTTCCATGACTTTATCGGCTCCTCCCCTGCCATGCGCCAGGTTTTCGATAACATCCGGAAAGTGGCCAACACCGAGGCCAACGTATTGATCCTCGGCGAAAACGGTACGGGAAAAGAACTGGTCGCCCGTGCCCTGTACCGCAATTCGCTGCGGGCGGGCGAGGTTTTCATCAGCGTGGATATGGGAGCCATCAGCGAAACCCTCTTCGAAAGCGAACTCTTCGGCCATAAAAAAGGCTCCTTTACCGACGCCAAAGAGGAGCGCATGGGACGGTTCGAACTGGCTTCCGGCGGCACCCTGTTTCTAGACGAAATCGGCAACCTGCCCCTCTTCTTGCAGGCCAAAATCCTGAGGGTATTGGAAAATCGCCAGGTGGTTCGCTTAGGTGAAAACAAAATCCGGCCCATCGATATCCGGTTGATATGTGCCACCAATATGCCCATTCACGACATGGTGGAGACCAAAGAATTCCGCCAGGACCTGCTTTACCGGGTGAATACCGTTGAGATTCGCCTGCCGCCTTTACGGGAACGACCGGAAGACATTCCCAGGCTAAGCGAATATTTCCTCCATATCTACTGCAATAAATACAAGAGTCCTTCCAGGAAAGTGAGCCCGGCCGCCCTGGAGAAATTAACCTCCTACCAGTGGCCCGGCAATGTTCGGGAATTGCAGCACGCCATTGAACGGGCCGTTATTATGAGCGAGTCACGGGAATTGCAGCCCCGGGATTTTTTCTTCTATATCCCCGGAAAAGATTCCCGGGAACTTTCCTTTGACAATTTGAACCTGGAAGAGGTGGAAAAGGTGGTTATTCGCCAGGTGGTGGAAAAGTACAAAGGCAATATTTCTAAAGCAGCAAAAGAGTTGGGGCTGACCCGCTCCTCTCTCTACCGCCGTATGGAAAAGTACGGTATTTGAGGCGGTTATGTTTTTTAAAAGGTTTCGCTTCCAGGTTATACTTCGCATCGTGCTGCTCAGCCTCTCCATCTATGCGTTCTTTTTTTTTCTGCTGCAAACGAAACTCTATGCCACGAGCTTTATTACCGTCTTCTTCATCCTATGGCAGGTATATGCGCTGATCCGTTATGTGGAACGAACCAATCAAAACTTACAGCGTTTTTTCCTGGCTATTAAACACGAAGACTTCTCCCGCTCCTTTTCCGGCAAAGAATTGGGAACGTCTTTCGCCGAACTGATCAGCGCCTTTAACGACGTCATCGAAAAAATGCAGCAAACCCGCTCCGAGAAAGAGGAACATTACCGCTACCTGCAAACCGTGGTTCACCACGTCGGTATCGGCTTGATTACCTTCCGGCTCGACGGAAAGGTAGCCCTGATCAACACGGCTGCCAAACGCCTGCTGCAGGTGGGTCACCTCATGAATATCAAAGACCTGGAAAATTTCAGCAAACCCTTCGTAAAAAAACTATTTACCTTAAAGCCGGGACAAAAAGCCTTAGTAAAGATCGATGCCCGGGAAATGGAATTGGTTATCCGGGGGGCGGAATTCCGCATGCATGAACAAAAATTTACCTTAGTCTCCCTGCAGAACATCCGCAGCGAATTGCAGGAAAAAGAGATGGAAGCCTGGCAGACCCTGATCCGGGTGCTCACCCATGAGATCATGAATTCCATGACGCCAATCACCTCCATGTCCGCCACCGTGCTCGACCTGTTGAAATCTTTAGACGAAGAGGAAGGGGGAATCTCAGGACACGCGGGTTCCGGGGAAACGATAGCTGACATCGGCAGTGCCCTGAAAACGATTCACAAGAGAAGCCAGGGATTAACCGACTTTGTCAGCGCGTACCGGAATCTATCCCTGATTCCCAAACCGAAATTCAAAATATTTGCCATAGAAGAAGTGTTCATCAGGGTGGAGAAACTGATGGAGAGTAAACTCAAAGAGAAGGGTATTGGACTAAATTGGTCCGTAGACCCGCAGTCCCTCGAACTCACGGCGGACCCCGGTTTGATTGAGCAGGTATTAATCAACCTGTTTTTAAATGCCGGTAATGCGTTAGAGGGCCGGAAAAAACCGCAGATCGATCTGACTGCCTGTCTGAATGAAACGGGCCGGGTGCTTATCTCCGTCAAAGACAATGGCAAAGGTATTGTGAAAGAGGCGCTGGATAACATATTTATCCCTTTCTATACCACTAAGAAAAAGGGTTCCGGCATCGGGCTCAGTCTCTCCCGCCAGGTTTTAAAACTGCACCAGGGCACTATCTCCGTCCAATCGACTCCCGGCAAAGGGGCGGTATTTACCTTAAAGTTTTAATTCAGCCCGGCCTATTCTTCAACGGGTTCTTCCCGGGTGGAATCAAGTTGATCGGCAAACTGCCCGCCGCTCTCTTCTACCTGCCTATCCTGCTCTTCTTTCAGCTCACGTAAATCTTTCCCGATATCTCGCTCCGGCTCCACCATGGTGAGAGAAATGTTCTTCTTCTTTTCATCGATCTCCCGAATCCAGATTTTGACCATATCTCCCGGTTTCACCACCTCTTTGGGATGGTCATGCCGTTTGTCCCCACTTAATTGGGAAATATGCAGCAAACCGTCGACCCCGGGCAAAACTTCGATAAAAGCGCCATAGGGTTTCAAACGAATCACCTTTCCCATGACTTCTTTGCCCACAGACAGTTCTTTTATACCCTGAATCCAGGGATCTTCCAACTGGGACTTCAGGCTGAACCCCACTTTCCTCCTATCGCGGTCAATCGAGATGATCTCAACTTTTAAATCCTGTCCTACTTTCAATACATTCTGCGCATCCTCGATCCGTCCATAAGAGATCTCGGAAACATGCAGCAGGCCGTCGATACCGCCGATGTCGACAAAGGCCCCATACTTTTTTACCGCCGTTACCCAACCGTCATAAACCTTTCCCTCCTCCAGCTTCTGCCACATTTTTTCGGCTTTCTTATCATCTTCCTCCAACAGAATTTCTTTCCTGCTCAACACGATATTTTTGCCTTCTTCGGCGAATTCGATGATCTTAAAGGTGTAGGTTTTATTTACATGCACAGCCGGGTTGTCGCAATAATTCTTATCTATCTGGGAAATCGGGCAAAAGGACTTCTGCCCCATCACGTTTACTTCAAAACCGGATTTTGCCGCTTCCTTCACTTTTCCCTCGACAGGCGAGGAATTCTCATAGGCATCTTGCAGGGCAATTAAAATCGATTCGTCCCGGCCCCCGGACAATTCGCTTCCCACTGAACCAAGGTAGCGTTTGCATTGAAACATACCCTGGGATTTACCGGCCACATAAACCTGGATTGCCTGCCCTTCCTTTACGGTCAGTTCACCGTCTTCAATAAATTCCGCCCTGTTTACGAATCCCTCGATGCGCGGGCCCATCTCGACAAACACATTATCTTTATCAATGGCTGCAACGGTTGCATCTACCTTATCCCCGATATTAATCTTGATCCCCGTTGTAGACTTGAAAGATTCAGCCAGCATGTCTTCGAAACTATCCTGATCTTCACTCTTATTCGGTGGGTTGCTGCCGATTGTTTTTATTTCGCTGCTCATTATTCCTCTCTTATTAACAAAGCGTTTTTCAAACCCTATTGTATCATTTCTTAAGCAATAATGAAAGCCCCTTTGGAACTATAAAGACAGAATTATGGTGGACACTCGTTTTAGAAAAAAAATTTGCCTCCCGCAAGCCATTCATCTAAGGGAGTATATTTGGACAGGCCCAACACAAGCGCCGTTATCGCCAGAATCTCTAATAGAATAGGCACGGCAAAAGCATCATTGGTGGGAATTTAATGATATTTTAAGGGAGTTGACAAAATCATACAGGCAGTGATATAAAAATAGAAAGGAGAAATAAGTTATGAAAAAAAGACGGTTTTTTTTATTTTTTTTAAGTTTTTCGCTGGTCTTTACATTTTCCCTTCGGGTTGAGGCCAGGAGCAATATCCATGATATATTGGCAAAAGGCAGCATATGGTCCCTCAACGTCGATGGAGCAATCGGCACCCTGGAACTCCTGGGCGGGCGCGGCGGCAAAACCGCCGATGGGGGTTGGGAAATGACCATGGAGATCAAGTGGCAGGGCAATCCCGGAACTCTAAAAGCAGCGGCAGACGGCAAAAACCACGAACAGCGCGTTCTTCTGAATGTGCAGCGCAAAAACGGCCTCAAGGTTACCTGCGAGGGATACATTGCCCTGGAAAGCGGCCGGTTTATGGCAGGCGTGACCCGGCACCCGGCCAGTGCGGCGGACATCCACGGCGCCTGGTACGCCACAAAAAAGAAGAAGGAAAAAGAATACTTAGACTCGGGCCGCGGGATAGTCGAGGCAAAACCGGTAGGAAGGACAAGCGCACAACCTCAAACTCGATCCTCTATAACGAAAAGGGTAACGGGTAAGTGTTCGATCTCCGGTAAGATTCACGGTCCCGGCTTGCAGGCGGCCAGGTCATTTTTTATCTGCTTATATGGCCCCGAAAACCTCACTGTACTTCGAGATACCAAACGGTTTGACAGGGAGGGCGGCTACAACTTTACGGAATTGCCGGAGGGAAAGTACAAACTAGTTGTGGACAGCCGGGCGGACAGTGCAATTGTCCCGCACCCCTCAAACCGCGTTGTCCGGTGCAGTGAGGGCGCTGTGCAAAATATAGATTTTGAGTTAAAGTAGGTTATTCTGCAAAATTAACGGATAGTCCCGCACTGTAGAGGCGCTTCGCACCTTTAATATGCCAGCCGTCCTGTTCCACTTGCACATGCCCTCGCAGGCGGGCCCCGGCAATTTTAAATCCCGGGCCTAAGAATAAATAAGCTTTTAAATTACTTTCAAAAATAAAATCCGGGACCGGTGATAGAAACCTGCTGTAACTCAAACCCAAATAGTAACTCCCTACCACATCGTTAATCAAAGGCATATGCAATTCAATTTGCCAGACATTTCTCCCCCCCACAGTCTCTAAAGGGAAAAATTTTCCGTAATTTAGCCGGAAATTAAATCTAAATAATGAAATATCCGCTGACAAAATACCCCTGTTAAAGGAATTACCGATACCCTGAATGTATGTCAACCTTCTAACAAATAAAAAAGGTGTAAACGCTCCAAGGGGCCTGTAAATAGTCGTATACAGTTCAAAATCAGAAACGCCCCGGTTAGACATTTGTTTTTCAAAACTTAATCCTAACATTATTTTATCAAGCAGCGAGCTTTTTGTTCCGGTTGATCCCAGGGTAAAAAAATATCTTGAAAATTCGCCGCCTTTTAGAGAGAAGGTACTGTTTATTGTGAAAAGTGAGGGGTTCTGATATACCGGGCTTACCCAGATATTGGTGTTCAAATTGTTGAAGATAGGGCTGCTCATCCGAGTTATTCTACCTGAGTCAAATAAACTTTTATGTAAAATACAATCACATTTCAGTTCTTTTTCAAATTTATCATTAAATGTTTTCTTCCGAGTTTCCTGGCAGCCGGATTTAATGTAAACGAACCATTTATCTATTACTTTAAAAAAAGCCTGCCTTATCCTGGAATTATGGAGGGATATTATATCTTCCGCATGAGCCCTTGTATTTAGTATTGCAACCGCGACCGGTTGATCTTCATCAGCATAATCAAATAATTTAAGAGAGTGATAAGATTTTACCAACCAATCATCCGCTCCATGAATCAATAATACAGGAGATTTGATCCGGGACATTTCCATGGCAGGAGAATCATAGCCGCATAGTATGGCATCGCTAATCCCTCCACCTATTAACATTGTTAGCAATCTTAATAATGAAGAACGCTTGACAGCTTGAAACATTGAAATAATACTTTCAAAGGGATGTAGTATGTCTCCGGACAGCCTTCCATTAAGATTCACTATACTGAAAGGTGTCGCTATAGCAATTACCGAATCGATTTTAAAGGATTTTTTACATTTAGATTTAGATTGGGCACTGAACTTAAGCACAGCCCTGGCGCCGAGTGAAAATCCCAAAAGATGGATTTCATTGTGATTTTCCCATACCTTCAAGTTATATATCAAATGTTTCAGATATTGTGCCTCTTTATTTCCAAAGGTAAATATTTTTTTACATATACTAACGGTTTTTTTGCCATGCAGTGGTGGATTCATGATCAAGTATGAGAAATTCTTCCGCGTGAAGTAATCCTTAATTATCAGGAATTCCAGGCTGAAATTATGCTGCGAGAAACCCGGGACGCATACAACCAGGGGTGTTTTATCCGGGTCTTTATTAATGTTGTTATATTCATAGAAGATATTTTTATACCTGCAAAGTGTATCCGCCCCGGCAAAACTTAACAGCAGTAAAATGAATAAACAAATAATGAAAGACTTATAACGATTCTTGCCGCAGTATTTTTTTTTGTGCATCATTCATCTTAACAAATCCACCTGAAGTTTTCAATTAATATTAACCCCAATTCTAATTTTGACTTATAAGATGTTTCTTCTTTCAGGAAAATTTAAAAACCATGTTGTTTTTGTAACTATTCAGCAAAGGAATCCGGACCATGCTCCGGAATCCTTTGCTGAGTAGTTACTTGTTTTTTTCTTGCATTTATTTTTTTTTAATATATAATAATATCTTACTAAATTTAAATTTGTAAATTCCGGATACAAACAGTTTTTATGATGACAAAAAACAATATAAGGAGTTAAAAATGACAGAACAAATCAAACAAACACTAAGAGACTCTGCTCCAATGCGTTGGTTTATTCTATTTATTGTCAGTCTTTTGATGTTTGCCACATACTGGTTCCAGGACTTCTACTCAGGACTGAAACCGCTGATGGAAAGCCAATTAGGAATTACTTCCAGCCAGTTCGGCACCATGATCGGACTGACTACGATCGCGAACATCTTTGGAATGATTATTGTCGGGGGAATCGTCCTTGACAAATGGGGTATTCGCCTGACAGCACTCATCTTCGGATCGGTCGCGGTCTTAGGTGGAGTTGTCAGCGCTCTCGGGGCCAATGATGTTTTTTCAAGCGATCCTTCCACACGATTAACGATTATGATAATCGGAAGGATCATATTCGGTGTCGGGCTGGAAACGACCTGTGTTTTAATAAGCCGGACGATTGTCAAATGGTTCCAGGGATATGAATTGGCCCTGGCAATGGCAATTAACATGGGCATCGGCAGGTTGGGTTCTGCTATCGGAATCGCCATCTCTCCCGAGATCGCCGATCCCAAAGTATCAACGCCCGTTATTTTTGCCGCCTTCCTTATTGCTCTCGGGTTTATATTCTATATCATATACTTGATATTCGATGTGCGTATCGACAAGCAGCTAAAGGCTCAAGCTGTTAATGCCGAAGAGGAACCGCCCTTCAGATTCAATGACCTTAAACTGCTTTTCACCAACAAATCTTTCTTATTGATTGCCGCTCTTTGTGTTGCTTTCTATTCGGCAGTATTTCCCTTTATGCAGTACGCACCGGATTTGCTGGTGAATAAATTCGGATTCACCTATGCTCTTCCCGAAGGTGCTACCGGGTTAGCAGTATTCGGCAGTACTACGTTGGCTAATACGCTGCTATTTATCGGGCTCTTTATATTTGGGATTGCCTTTCCGGTAATTCCGTCAAATATAAAAGAAAAAACCGGCAAAATACTGTCTTTTGTCATTATCGGTGTACTTTTCGTTGCCTTTTTATATGCCTTCAGAGAAACCTTTGCCATCTGGATAAAAAACGGTCCCAAAGCGGCCGCCTTGCTTCCCATGGGAACTATCTTTTTTACGCCGATTTTCGGACGAATGGTGGACAAAAAGGGCAAAGCAGCTTCGGTAATGATGTTAGGAGCCGGTCTCCTCATCTTTGCCCATATTTCGCTCTCCATTATGAACAACGTGATTCTCTGCTATTTAGGCCTCTTTACATTGGGAATTGCCTTCTCCTTGGTCCCGGCTGCCATGTGGCCCTCTGTCGCCCGCATCGTCCCGGGAAGACGATTGGGGACAGCCTACGCGGGCATGTTTACCATCCAGAATTTGGGGCTCGGTCTATTCTTTAAGGGTATCGGAACGGTAGTCGACTGGGTGAACCCGGAGACCGTGGAAAAGATCAAAAATATCAGGGATGGTTTGAAGGCCCAGGGATTGTCCGGGAGTGAGATCAGCCTGAAAATAGAGGAATTCAGGAAAGCAGGGGAATTACCTTTATATAATTATACAATCCCGATCCTGCTGTTAGTGGGACTCGGTGTTATATCGATATTCCTGGCAGTCGCTTTAAAAAAGGTAAGCACCAAGCAGGGTTATAAATTAGAGGAACCCTTCGGTAAGTAAAACATATTTT
>JAGLQA010000523.1 GCA_023137075.1 Candidatus Aminicenantota bacterium | reverse complement strand
TGCAAGCGCCCTACCTGGTCGATGTCTTCACAATTATCACCCGCGGCGCTATCTGGCCCGAATTCCCGGTACCCCTGCCTGCCGCCGGCATAAATATTGCCGTCTATGTAATCGTACCTGAACTCAGCGGGTATGTATGCCTGGTATATAAATTCCAATATCGATCCTTCGGGGAAACCGTTATAACGCCACTGGAAATCTCCTGATGAGTAAAGACCTTCTACGGGCTGCGTCCCGGTGTAAATCAACGGCGGTGTGAACCGTGACCTGAGGAAAAGCTCGGGAATATCCCAGGCACTGCCGAATCCTTCGGGACAGGTATTGTCTACCCGGACCTTGAAGTTAACCAGGTCGCCGGGCTCGGCGGTTTGACGGGGTTCTTCCCTGAATACTAAGTACTTTTCCGAGGGTAAGGTCATAAAGGTTTTCCGCCACGCCACACCCCATTCATTTTCCAACAGGTAAGTAAAGAAATTTAAGGTGCGTTTAAAGCGGAAATCTTCCGGGTTGTTCACTGCCACCAGGTAGAGAAGTAGCGCCCGGGGTTCGTGGTGGTAGATTAAACCCTTTTCGATATTCTCGATCCGGTCGGATTTGGGAAGCGCTGCATCTTTGTCCCAATTCTTGTGCAGGTTTTGCAGGGATTTTTTCATTTCGTCCGTATGCGACTGTCCCAATAAGCGCCTGCCGATGATGTCCGCACTGTTTAAAGAAATAGTGGAATCTTTCAAATCGATTAAATCCCTGATTTCTTCCTTGAAATAGGGCAGCAATTCAGGTGCGGCAGATAGGAAGATGAGGTCCTGGGTTCCAAGGTCACTCCCGTTTTTCATTCTCTTGAGAAGGGTTTCGAGGAAACCACCTATCTTTTCGCTGCGCAGAGCATGAAAGAGTTTGGCAGCGGTTATTTTGGATGCTTGTTCTTTGGCGGGAATAAGGTTAAAAGCCGGAGATGCCGTTCCTTTCTTTACGAAGAGGTTGAAGGTAAGTGGGATATAACCGACCTCCTCGAATTTTTCGACGATTCGTGTTTGGGCGGCAATCAAAGCGGGTATGAGGTCGGCATACTCCCCTACTCCAGCACCATCGTTTTCGAGATAAAGTTTTTCAGCCAACAGGTAGTTAGCCAATATTCCGGTAGAGAACTTCACACCGGAGTCCAAGGGTTCCAGGTTTTGTTGCTCCCGGCTGGGGCCTTTAATAGCAATGTGATCGAAGGGCAGCAGGGTGATTCCGTTAAACAGTATCCCGGAACGGCTTTGCAGCAGGCTCTCCAGGTACTTTTTACCGGTTTCTTTCAAGCTGCGTCCCTCTTCTTTGATGACGCGCAGACTGCTTTTCATTAAATCTTCACCGAAATATTGCAGCCCGAAGGAAATCGCGGCTATCCGGGAAGTGCGGGTTTCGTATGAGGGGGATAAAATCTTTGAAAAATCATGGGGAATGAGATTCTCACCGATAGGTTTCACTCGCGTGGAATGAATAACGGCATCCCGGGAAAAGACAGGGGCAACGCTGCGTTTGGCCTTAGTGAAAGGCAGCACCGGCAGCAGCGGCTCGGAGAAAGGATAATTTTTCAACAGGCTGTATAAGGGTTTACCAATAACCAGGTTTCGTTTCTTGAGGAAAAGGCCCACTTCGTCGAAGGTGCGGTATAGAATCGTGGCATTGTGGTCCAGGTCAATGTCCTTCGTATCAAAGCAGAGGATCAGGGAAGCTAAGCTGCGCAGGGTCAATTTGAAAGTAAAATCAGGCTGCTTATCCGCAAAAATACCGGTGTCTTTCAGGTAATATTTTTCCTTCATTCGTTTCATTAGTTCCGGGTAGAGGGAACAGCCGGTTTTGTAAACCACGGCGACAGTCAGGGCAAAGTCATGTAGATTTGTCAAGATTTCGTTTTCTTTTCCCCCATCTTTTTGGGAATTCCCGGTTCTCTTTTTATAAAGGGATTCAAAAGCCATGACCTTCGCCTTTGCCAACTCTTCTTCTCCGGTCTCTAACAGGGTTAGGATAAAGATCAATTCCGCACGCAAGTTACGGGGGTCAAAATCCCTGTTATCGATGATCTTCAGCATTTCCCGGAGCCGTGGGCCAGCATTTTTCGCCTTTTCATTACCATTGTTTGATAACTCTACCATGGCTAAGTAAAGGGTGGCTTTATCGTAAAGCGACGCTTTTTCAGTTAGCTGTTTCACTTTTTCTTCCTGATCCCGGTTATTATTCTTCTCGCGTATTTCCCAACCGTGAGGTAAATCCGTCATGAAACCGTCCAGGAAGTCTAATTTACTTTTAATGATGAGAGCCAATTTTTGCTGCGTCTTGTTTTCGGTTTCCACTTTCCGGGTTTCGTTGAGGGCCAATAATTCAAAACCCAATTGCGAGGAGGTCATGGTCTGATCCACCTTCTTTCGCACCCAGCCCAGCTTTTCCGGGGACTTTTCATCTTGTTCAGGGTAGGCGCCGGCAAAAGAAAGCTTCAGGGTGCCGTCGGGCAGGGCAAGCCCCGAACGGGAATTGAAATAAAATTCCTCCACCGTGGAACGGGCATAGTTTCGCAGCCGTTCCTTCATAAAGAGCGGCATGCTTCCAGCCTTCAGCGGGTTGTTCTTCCAGAGGTTAAAAATGGCATAGGCGGTAAACATGGCCGATTCGGTATGGAAATAGGGTTCGATAAAGGAGACCGGCCCTTCCGGTTTATGGAAGAAACCCATGGGCCATTCTTCCACGTCCAAACAGCAGCCGGCACTTGCTTCGCGGCTGACAACGGTGCAGCACTGTACTTTCGGAGAGTTAATAGTAACGGAACTGCCCGCGACGCTTGCCGAGCCTTTTGCTTCGTTGCAATACCGGCCGGGATCGATGTCGGCATCGGCCACCGCGGAAAAAATCAGGGTGGATGTTTGTCCGGGCTGCAGGTTATCGATCTGCCAGGTTAAGGAATCTCCTATTTGCGGGTCCGGCACAGCCTGTCCGTCTAAGGCGGATGAACCGCTGACGTACTGGAATCCTTCAGGCAGGAAGTCTTCGATCGTGACATCGACAAGATCGACCGGGCCGACATTCCGTATGCGAATTTCAAAGCGGAACAAACCGCCGGGCTGCTGTCCCGGGGGACATATTTTTTCTATTTGTAATGGTGATTCATCCTCCCCGCCGGGACAATTGACGGAGAAGCTCTTCTCATTATTGCCGCCGTCGCATTCGCAAATAGTTTGTGTTCCATC
>JAGLQA010000522.1 GCA_023137075.1 Candidatus Aminicenantota bacterium | reverse complement strand
ATTATTTACCCCACTGGTGGAGGGACGGGCCTGGTAGGAATGTGGAAGGCCTTTGACGAGATGGAAAAATTAGGCTGGATCGATGGTAAACGGCCCCGTATGGTTACGGTACAGTCACAAGGATGCGCACCTATCGTGAAGGCCTTTCAGGAAGGAAAGGAATTTGCCGAGACCTGGCAGGGCGCAAAAACCATTGCCGATGGTTTACGGGTACCTGCGGCAGTGGGTGATTTCCTTATTTTAAGGGCCTTGCGAGAGAGTAACGGTACTGCCCTGGCCGAAGCGGATGAAAAAATTATGAAAGCGGCCAACCTATTAGGGCGAACCCAGGGGATTTTTGCTGCTCCTGAGGGCGGGGCAACACTGGCAGCATTTGAAACCCTACGAAAAAAAGGCTGGATAAAGGATGATGATAAGGTGGTATTGTTCAATACCGGCAGTGCGCATAAATATTCCCATCTGTGGGATCAGCGGTAGATTTGCTGTGGCGCAGGATGTTTGAACAAAAAAAGAAAAAAATTATTTTTTTGTTGCATAATCCACATTTTTTTAGTAAAATTAAAGAGTTAGATAATAGAATAAAATAGATAAGAAATTTTGAGGTTAGAGGCTTAAAAGTGAGTAAAAACTTAGACGAAATTCTTTCTATATTGAAATCTATTGAAAAAATTGAACTTTATACCAGGGACTATTCGGACCCGGACATTTTTTTTGAGGCCAATTATCAAAAGATTTTTAATGATAAGATAGATTTATTGGTGGCAATCAGCGAAGAATTAGAAAAAAAAGACACCGAATTGAAAAATGACCTGGGAAAGAATGCGGGATAAGGTTAATTTTTAACTTTAGGACCATAGGTGAACATCCCTTCCGAAAGAATGATATCATTTTCGAAATCGTAGCTGGTAATGCAAATATATTGCTTGGAAGGATGGGCCCATGAAAAATTGCCTCTCTTACCGCCCGAACCCAGCGAATAATGGTCGGGAAGCGGGTCTCCGCTGCAAATGTAATGCCAGGAGAAATTCCAGCCGTCGGTTTTCACCAGCTTCTTTGAAAAGTGTGGTTCGAGGTAGCCGATTCCGGCTAAATCGGCTCCATCAGGAAACATACCGAAAGCAATTTCATAAGAACCAATTGCGTTACCGATGGTTTTCATATCTCCTAGTGTTGATTTCTGCTTACCTTTCTGGAGGGCTGAGAGCAGGTTTGGAATTGCAATCGCGGCAACAATCCCGATAATCGCCACGACTATTAAAAGCTCAATAAGTGTAAAACCTTTTTTATGCATAGTTGTACTCCACTAATACCTCAAAAATATTGCAGCAATTTTCTTTCCGGGCTTGTAGGCGGCCTTTTGATAGGGAAAATGCGAAAAAATTAAAAAAATTGTCACAAAAAGTGCAAAAAATTGTCACAATTTTCATTTTTCAACGATAAATATCTGGCCGCCGTGCACCACCCTGATGTAGATTGATTTTTTTTTCCGTGGAAAGAAGGTAAAATTCGGGTCTTGAATGTTGTCCCATTTTTTTTTGAAAACCTTTGCGGTACGGCGTTGTCCCGGGGTCACTTTCGGCAGATAAGCTGTCCGGCCGCTTCCCCGGCATTTGCCGCAGGTAGACCCCGGTTTCCTGGATATTGAAGGGATCCGGCCGCTTCCGAAACAGGTGGGGCACTTTGTTTTGTTATCTTCCTCTTTCACATAGAAGTAGACCCGGGCTTCCGGTGTTTCCAGAAGTTTTTTTCTCTTTGCCCCGGTTATTTTTTTTTGGTCCTCGTATTCTGTCAATCTGGACCTATAGTTTTTTACTTCTTCTTCATACTTAGGATTATCTTTCCAGCCGACACAGGAAGGATAGTCGTATTCGTAATCGGAAGGCGTATCTAAAAGAAGGTTTATTGATTTTTGCCTGATTCTTGCTAACTTGATAATAAACCGGGCAAATTTTTTTTCCTGTTCGTTTATGTATTTATTCATCACTTCTTGAGCCAGGAAACAATAAATGTGATTGAAGGGATAGTAGGTAAGGTAGTGCAGAACCTTCGGATTTTTAAAAAGAGAAGTTGGCATGACACCATTTTTGCTTAGGATGGTTTCCACTTCGTTAAGCAGTTTCTCATAGTATTCTTTTTTATTTTGGAATGACCACAAATTTATTATACCATGAACAGCCGTGTTAATCCAAACCAGTAAAATAATAAAAGAATAAATAGTAATCCCAACATACCGGTTAAAAATCCTATTTTGCTCTTTAAAAAAAGTGTAAAATATATTATTATATACGATTATACGATTACAATTGAAATCGGAGGCAAAATGAAATTAGAAACATTTATTCGAGATGTACCGGATTTCCCAAA
>JAGLQA010000521.1 GCA_023137075.1 Candidatus Aminicenantota bacterium | reverse complement strand
GCTGTCGATCAAATGGTAGAAAAATACCGGGATAAACACATCGATAAAATAGTGGGTATTGAGGCCAGGGGATTTATCTTTGGCGGTATCGCGGCCTATAACCTGGGCTGCGGTTTTGTGCCGGTCCGGAAACCGGGCAAATTACCCGCCGAGACCATCAGTGAAGATTACACCCTGGAATATGGCACAAATACCCTGGAACTTCATGTGGACAGTATACGGGAGGGCGAGAACGTAGTTATTGTGGACGATCTATTGGCCACCGGCGGAACGGCCCTTGCCGTCGTCAAGTTGGTTGAAAAATTAAAGGGCAATATCCTGGGGATCGAATTTTTAATAGAGTTGAAGTTTCTGAAGGGGATAGAAAAATTAACAGGCTGCCCGGTCACCAGTTATATGAAATATTGACCTTATAACCTTCAAGATTGGAAAAATGGGATACCGGAACTACAGGTTACACGGATTGCCTGGATGTTTGATACTATCTTTGCTTCTTTTTTCCTCGCTTTCCACTTTTGTTTTTTCCCAATTTTACCTATTGGCGCAGCCCATCGAGGAGTCTTTTCAAAAAGGTGATTTTAAGGTCTTTGTGGATATATGCACGGAAAAGGTGTCGGTTAACCTGGAGCCTCCTTTTCTTTTAAAGGGATATTTTTTTAAGGAGAAGTTTATCGAAAAATTTACAAAGGAATTTTCACAGTTCAAAGTGGATAAAATCGAATGGATATCTTTACAGGTTGAGGAAAAATTTGCTATTCAATCTCTCAATGTCATTTTAAAGAATTTCCGGTCCGGGAAGGTCACCTATTATAAATTTATTTTCTTTTTAACAAAAAAGGAGCAATGGAAACTTTACAACCTAAGAGGCTTAAGAATATAGGATTTTTGATCCTTATGGCCCTGTCTGTTTTACTCATCGCCGCTGCTGTGATTAACTCCGGAAAAAAAACAAGTGATGAAAGAATTTATAAATTCCTCATTAACAATGTCGAGAACCTCGAGGAGGATTTTGAAAATATAATTCGCGAATTAACGAAGAGGTCGATGTCTTTATATGAAAAATATGAAGCGGGTAAATTGGAGCATGGGGAACTTTTATCAAAAGAAGCTCTCATCATTGAAGAAGAGCGCCATATATCCGAGTATTACGGCGAGATTTACCACTTTGAATTCAAAGACCTGGAACCGGGCGAGTGGTATCTGACCGGGATAAGCGGGGATATTTATTTTCTTAAAAAACTCGCTGCCAATGTCTTTTATGTCAGGTTCTTTCTCAATATTGACGATACTCTTTTATTGGATGATCTTAAACATAGATTTCCCTTTGCCGAGCTGGAATTTAGAAAAAATAGGGTGAGTAAAAATGAAGAGAGTAATATATATAATGAAGCGGAAGATGTATTTGTATATAATCACTTGATAGAACACGCGAATGAGCAAGTCATTCTTCATTTAAGGTTTTCCAGGAATGATATCGACACCTATTTCAACCGGAAAGAGAAAATCTTTTTATTCTTATCCATCCTGTTATTTTTACTCGTAAATTTATGCTATTTTTACAGGTTTGCCGGATTTTTCCGGGTTGCCGTGCTGGTGGATTTATATTTCCTGGTAACTCTATTCCGGCAGAGTAATCTCTATGCCAGGTTCGGGCCTATCAAATTTAATTCCACCCATGAGTTTCTAATCATCCTTTTATTCACTGTTTCACTGCTGTATTTCTTAAGGAATAGGTTCAAACATAAAACGGTAAACTATATTGTCTTTAATGTAAGTGTGCTGGGAGTGCTGTTTTTTTGTAATCGTATCTTTGAAGCCCTGAATTTTGTCTATTCCGATTTTAACCTGAGTCTTAATTATTTGAGTCTTTTTTTTGTGATTCTTTTACTGCATCTGCTGCCGTTTTTTTTTATAAGGCGAATTTCCTATGAGAAAAAAATAAGGAATATCCTTTTAATTTCCATCATTCAAGCACTTGTGATAATCCCGGGATATTATTTTCTCAAATTAAGCCCGGTAAGCATCCTGATGTTTTCGATTATTCTATTTATTACCGTATTTGGTAAAAAAGGATTTGTCTCCGGATTGATTACCATTTTCCTGCTGTCCATATCGATTTTTTCCCTGGTAGCGGATAATACGATAAGGGACAAAAAAGAATTTATCACCAATAATCTTAAGAATATATTTCTAAATCAGAATAATTACGCCCGGTTTATCGCCAGGGAAATGGTACACGAGATTAATTCCCGGAACCACAGCCTGGTTGAATTCTTCCGGGAGTGTACCACCGCGACCTTAGTGGATATCTGGCGCATGAGTATCGCCAGGAGGGAAAATACGGCTTCCGGAATTTTTCTTATTTCAAAGGATGGCGATATCAAGAGTCAATATTCGTACCAGATGCCGCTTTTAGAATTTCCGGCTCAGGAGTTTTTTCCTTTCTGGGCGATTGAAGAAACGACAGCCGAATTGTACGGCAAAGAAATCTCTCTGGCTACGGCATCGGCCAGCGTCAATAAAGGAACCGAACATCTCGGCTATATTATCATACAGGTCTTGAATTCACCCCGGTTGATACTAAGGCACCAGGATAAAGTCAATATTTTTACCATTGATAAGAAGATTAACGGTAAAGATTTAAGTTATATTAAACTGAATGAAAAAAACCGGATCGATGAGAATCCCTCCAATATTAACCTGGAAGATGTAGCCGGAATCCTCCGGAACAACGACCGCTGGATCACGTTCCATTACGCGGGCTTACACTTTAATGGTTATATTTTCAGACATAATCTCAACCCGATTATCATTTTTTTCCCCGGGAACACCTTCTTTAAAAATTTCTCCGAAATTATAAAGATATTTTTATTCGTGTTCGCGATTTTTCTTATCTTTTCGTTTAAAGAACTGAAAAAAATGGAGTGGAAATCCATATACTACTCCTTCTCTATCCGGGTTTTCGGTATTTTAATCCTGATTTCTCTCCTGACTACGATTATATTTTCCCTGTTCTCTTTGAATTTTAATGTGCAATCGTCGGAGCGAAAATTGAGACAACTGGAATACGAGAAGGGACAAACGGCACAAAATATCGCTTACAACCTGATCAGTGACGAAGAGGAGATCACGGGCCACCTGTTCTTGATTTCGGAGATATTGAACAGTGACGTGAGTGTTTATGAAAAGGGGCAATTCGTAGCCTCCTCGAATCAGCGGAAATTTATCAATGCCGAAATCCCCATCTATCTCAATTCCGATATACTGAACCTGCTAAACGAGAAAAATCAGAAATTTGTGTTGAGCAATGACGGGTACAGCCTCTTCTTTAAAATTGCCGATTATATCTTTGATGTGGAATTCTCCTATAATTGGCGCAGGATATTGTCTGAAGGTAGTTACCACACCGATTTTATCGTCACCCTGTTTTTTATTCTGGCGGTTATCGGTTTCTCTTCCGCCTTCTTTTTCAGAAATAAGATTCTCTCGCCCATTAATGAACTAAACCGGGCCATGGCAGAGGTGGAAAAAGGCGACCTGGCGAAGTTCAATTATATTCCCAAGGAAATCGAGATAAAAAGCCTCTATTTGGGCTTCAACTCGATGGTTGAAGGAATCAGGAGGGATAAACAGAATATTTCCGAAATTTCCCGGATGAAGGCGGTTATAAAATTAGGCCGCCGCGTGGCCCATGAAGTCAAGAATCCCTTAACTCCCATCAAGCTTTCGGCAGAGCAAATCCTGAAATCTTTGAAGGATAAAAATCCCGGTTATGAAGACATCATAAAAAAATCGGTAAATTTTATAATGGATGAGACCGAACATTTAAAAAAAGTATCCTATGGTTTTTTAGACCTGTCTCGATTGGATGAGATTATGGCCGGTGACTTTGATTTATTGGATTTAATCAAAGAAGAGATTTTTAATTTCGGCCAGGTATACCCCAGGATAAATTTCGTCGTGAATGGAGATTCCGAGAAATATCCGGTCTTTTTAGATAAAATTAAAATAAAGCAGGTTTTTATAAATTTGATCATCAACTCCATCGAAGCCATCGGTGATAAAAAAGGTGAGATTATCCTGGATATTAAAGAGACCAGAAATCGGGTTTTAGTAGAAGTGAAGGATAATGGAATCGGCATGGCCGAGAAAGAGCTTGACCTGGTTTTTACGATAGACTATTCAACTAAGGAGATTGGTACTGGAATCGGCCTGTTCATTGTGAAGAGAATCGTGGATTTGCATAAAGGCAAAATTGAGATTAAATCCGAAAAAGAGAGGGGCACCACCGTCCTTTTAGAGTTACCGAAAAATGTTAAAAAAAGTTAAGCCTGCGCCATTCTTAAAACCGGAAAAATTGTCAAAAGGTGACAAAGTGGGAATTTTCGTTCCCTCATCGCCCGTAAAAGACTCTTTCAGGCAAAAAGGGCTGGAAAAAATCCGGGAGATGGGATATGTGCCGGTAGAAGTCAAAGAAATTCTTTCACGGCATGATTTCCTGGCAAAAGAACCGGCCCCTGGTTTTTTCGATATTCGGGAATTCTTTGCGGATAAAAATATAAAAGCCCTGTGGGCAGCCCGGGGAGGTTATGGCTCCAATCATCTACTCCCCTTTTTAAGTGACCTGAAAATCGCAATCCCCCGTATTTTTATCGGTTCGTCGGATGTCGGTTACCTGCTCTGGCACCTGCTGGACCGATTTAATATGGTGGTATTTTATGGCCCCATGGTTTATTCATCCCTGGCGGAAGAAAGGGCGAATATCGCGAATCTCGTCAGTGTTCTGACCGGTGATTATAAACGGCTAAAAATCGCCGGACAGGTTTTAAAACCGGGAAAAGTGAAGGGAATCGTTACCGGCGGCTGCCTCTCTAATTTCGTATCCTTGATCGGCACGCCTTATCTACCTGAAGTACGGCATAGGGTGCTGCTTTTAGAAGATACGGCCGAAAGGCCCTATCGATTGGATCGCATGTTCTGGCAGATTTTTCAGGCCGGGATTTTTTCTTCAATTAAATGCCTGTTGTTGGGGCAGTTCCCCGGTTGTTTCAAAGATCCGCGGGAAAAGGAGAATTTTCTGCAGCGGCTGCGGGATTATTTAAAGGAAACCCCGATTCCGGTTATTTATGATCTTCCCTTTGGTCACGGGGAGAACATTCATACTTTACCCTTAGGCATAAACATAACCATAGACACCGGCGCTTTCCCCGGGATCATAATAGAGGAAAAGGGAGTGATTGGCTGAATCTCAGGATATGATGAGTCTTGAATTGTGAAAAGAACAGTTTTTCTTTCAACAATTTTTTGATTTTAAACTTATTTCGTATTACAAAAATAATAATATGTATTGACAAGGCGACGTTTTTATACTATATTGATGAATAGGAGGTTATTATGGAACGTGTTGTAAAAACAATCAGGTTCCCCGGTGATATTCTGGAACAAATGCGTCCTTTTATGAATAAAAATAGAATGAATTTTACAAGTTTCGTTATTGAAGCGATTAAAAATTATATCCGTGTATTAAAGTATAAAGAGGGAATAGAAAGCAGTTTCGGAGCCTGGAAGAAGGGAGATCATCCTGAGCTTGCAGAGGGGGGCGATCATTATATCAGGAATATGAGAAGAGGTAGATCGATTTAATGGCCTTATTTGATACCGATGTGTTGATTGACCAATTGCGTGGGAATGAAGGAGCCAAAAAAATGATGATGAAGTTTCAATATGAACAGAATTCTTGCAGCGTGATTACAAGCGGAGAAATTCTGTTCGGCATGAGAATCGAAGAGGAAGAGAAGACCTTTGCTTTAATAAATAATTTAGAGGAAATTCCCGTGAACAGTGAGATTATTCGGCTGGCTCGTGATATAAAAACGAAGGCAAAAGGTTTTCAATTGGAGTTGTATGATTGTATTATTGCTGCGACTGCTATTAAATATAACCACCTATTGGTAACCCGTAATGCAAAGCACTACCCGGATAACAGGTTGAAAATCTTTGCCCCCAATTATTGAACAGCCCGGAAGAGTGTCGTCAGGGATTTCCTGTAATATTAATTCCCATGAGAAATATTTTTTTCAAGGAGATAGGTTATGAAGGTTTTTTTGAGCGGTATTGCCGGCACCGGTATGAGTTCCCTGGCCGGATTGTTCAGTGAAAAAGGTTACCGGGTTTCGGGTTCGGATGTCAATTTTTATCCACCGGTGGATAAAATATTGGAAAAAATGAAGGCCCGGGTATTCAGCCCTTATGACAGCCGGAATATTCCCGAGGATATGGATTTTTGTGTGATTGGTAACGTGATTTCCCGCGGAAATCCCGAAGCCGAGGCCATCTTGGACAAGGGCATGGAATACTATTCCATGGCGGAAGCACTCTATAAGTATTTCATAAAGGGAACGAAATCCATCGTGGTATGCGGTACTCACGGCAAAACCACCATATCTTCCTTTATCGCTCATCTACTCGAAACAGCCGGGGAAAAACCGGGTTTTTTTATCGGCGGCAAACCGAAAAATTTTCCGGCCAACTACGCCCTGGGTTCGGGGAAATATTTTGTCACCGAGGGGGACGAGTATGAAACCGCCTTTTTCGACCGTTCATCCAAATTCTTAAAGTATCACCCCCTTTATTTGATTCTCTCTGCGCTAGAATACGACCACATCGATTTTTTTCCCGATGAGAGCCTTTACATCAGGAGTTTTCAAAACCTGGTGAACCAGGTTCCCGGCAATGGATTGATAATTCTGAACAATGATTTTCCCATGAATCGAGAAGTAGTGGAAAAAGCCTTTACACCTATCGTAACCTATGGCATAAAAGATTGTGACTATGTTTTGAAAAATATAACCTATGATCCCCGGTCCGGGTATTACCGTTTTGTGCTGAAAAGCGGGTCAAAAGAGGCCACCTTTACCAGTAAGATTCCCGGCCGCTACAACCTGTGGAACGAAACGGCGGGAATCATCTTAGGATTCCGGTTCGGTATTCCGGAGAAAACGATTCGCCAGGCTGTGGAAAGCTTCGAGGGTGTGGAACGGAGGTTGAATATCATAAACCGGGTAGGGAAGACTATTTTTTTAGAGGATTTCGCTCATCATCCTACCTCTATAAAGAACGTACTGCAAAGCTTGCAGGAAGCATTCCCGGGAAAAAAAATTATCACCCTTTTTGAACCGCGCAGTTGGAGCCTGAGACGGAATATTTTCCAGGAAAGGTTGGCTGAAAGTTTTTCAGACAGCCATGAGATTATCATCAAAGAGGTTTTTCAAAAGGAGAAGATTCCCGAAACAGAGCGGTTGGATGTGGATCGAATAAAGCAAGAACTGGAGCAGCAGGGGAAGAAAGTACGGGTGGTCAAACATGGAAAGGAGATAGAAGACTATTTGCTGCATCTGGACTTTAGCCAGTCAAACCTGGTTGTCATCCTTTCCAACGGAAGCTTTGACAATATCCCGACTTTTGTGAAGCATTTACAAGAACATTTGGCGCAGACAGACAGGAATGAATAATAAATGACGATCCGAATTTTGAAAATTGAAATATTGTGTTATAATATTCCCATGAAAATAAAATTTGAAAAAACGGTGAAACTAAAGATTTTATAATGCGGTACTCAGATTTATCTAATATTGACCAGGTCAGTTTTGACAAATAGAAAAAAAAATGCTACTTATATAAAATAATATACAATTTCATTTGAAGGAGTAATAAATGGCAGAAAAACAATTAAACGAATTAGTTGAACGGTTAACCAAAGAACAAGAG
>JAGLQA010000520.1 GCA_023137075.1 Candidatus Aminicenantota bacterium | reverse complement strand
ATTATGTTCACGTCATGTTTGTCAAAACCGGTACGGAATTAGGCGTTCAGTTGTATCGCCCTGACTGCAATTTCACCAAGGCGGATTTTGAGAATGCCAAAGGCAATGTGCACTTAGAAGGCGGTTTAATCCTCAATTATGACAAAGTCCGCTGCGTGGCGGATATCGATTTATCTACCTGCGAGGGAAAAGGGCACTTAGTGCCGGTGAATGATGAAGAATATGAAGTAATTATGGGTAAAGAAAAAGAATAGGAGTAAAACAATGAAAAAAACAATTTATAATGAAGAAAAAGCAAAGAAAAATCCGCAATTTGCTGAAAGTGTGGTGAAAATGGAGGGGTATCACAAGGATTATAACATCGATAAAAAAGATAATCTGAATGATCTACCCGAAGAACCCGCTATTTTTGGAATCTTTGGCATTATTCATGAGGTCCCGGTACACTGCAGGTATATCGCCTCAACCGATAACTTACGCAAGAGTGTCAGGGATGTATTTGAGAAGCCTGAAAGTGAAGGATTGAAGAAGTTTATGCAGAGTCCCTGGATCCAGATGCTGTGCTATTTTGTAATGGCCGGTTCCTCGGCAGAAGAGCGTAAAGCGAAAGAAGAGGAATGGATCAAGGAATATGAACCGAAAGTGACGGAGGAAGGCGAATATCCGGATTATAAATATGTTTGGCCCTATGATGAGGTAGATGAATAAACCACCCGTAACGCGAATTAGGAACTAAAAGACATATCTTAAGAGGAGGTAACCATGCCCGTTATGGCGAATTCAGGGTGCGTAATAATGAATGTTAAAGGCACCACTGTTCTTTATTATCAGAAATGTAATCATTGTCAGAATTCCGAATATGAAAAAACCTTAAAAGAAACTCCCTGGCAGGAACCGGGAATAAGTTCTTTGGGGGAATATAGTTGTTCCAAATGCGGTAAAACTTCAAAGGTGGAATTAAAGTTTTATAAATGATTTTATAATCGAGCGCAGATCTTTATCGCTCCCGGGCTGGGCTCCGACGTGATTCACCACCCAGGAAGAAATTTTAACCGCAAATGTGCCGGCCTGAACAGGAGAAACCCCGGTTAAAAATTTTGCCAGGAAAGCACCGGTAAAGGAGTCTCCGGCGCCGGTCGAGTCGATAATTGAATCTACTGCTGCTTTTATACGGATCGTCTGTTCGTCCTGGCGGATGAGGGCGCCATTTGCGCCTAATTTAAGGATAATGATGGCGGAGGGAAATAACTCAGACAATTTGCTAATAACCTTCTCCGGCAGATCCTCCCCACTCAACAGCTTCCCCTCAGCGAGGTTCGGAAAAAATAAGTCTATCGGAATATTCTTGAAATACTCCAGGGAGCGTTCCTTACCCGCCTGGTCGATCATTTGAAAAGAAGCGGGATCTAAGGATATGGTACCACCCATCTCTTTCACCAGGCCTGCTGCATGATAGGCTGCGGCTCTGGGTGGATCGCTGAAAAGTGACCAGGCAGTCAGGTGAAGATGATTGGTTTTTTTTAATTTCTGTGCCGGAAGTTCGGAAGCGAGAAGGTAATAATCGGCACCCTGGCCAAATACTGTGGAACGTTCACCTTCCCGGTTTATCCAAACCGCCACTGTTGCAGTGTGGTGTTTATCTGTATACACGAGGTGTGCAGCAACTTTTTCATGCTCCAGGTTTTCTTTTGCCATGAGACCGAAGCGGTCACTCCCGATCTTGCCGATGAAGGAGGTCTTAAGACCGCAGCGAACGGCCCAGACCGCGGTATTTGCCGCGCAGCCTCCCGGGGCGATTGTAATTTCGCCGAATACATCGCCGCCGGGTAATAGGGGACTATTTGGGCGGACCAGCACATCCCAGGCAACATCGCCTAAAACCGTCAGGGGTATTTTTATTTTTGCCATTATTCGAGATTCTCACCGTTTTTATAACACAAGTGGGCACGGTATGCAACCGGTAAGAGGGTAAGTCAGCAATTCAAATTTCAGAACTCCTGACATTCACGTAAAATTAACCTTTTCAATTCTTGAGTTTGATACTTATGCTTCCATACCCGGCATTGCTCAAGTAGTTTTGTTTTTATTTTAAATCCCAATATTTTATCCTTCTGATAAACCTGGGCCTCGAAATGATTCAAAAAAATGTGCTGCTCTGTAAGCCTGAAAAATTATAAATCATTCCGTCAAAGATGTAAAGCGCACAAATCCGGGAAAAAACCTGATTTTTTTTACCGGTTTTCCGGTAAAATGTACAAAATGTTAGGTGCGACATTTTTTGCACAGAAATGGAACGTGAAAACACCTGATATAACAACATAAACCGAATACAAAAAAAACTCTCACATGTCCTCAAAATGGGCAAAAATACATTTTTTAACGATTTGATTTTTGGCTAAACGCTTTGTTGATAAGGGTTTCCGGCTCTGGCGACTTTTCACTCCCACCCAACAAATTTG
>JAGLQA010000052.1 GCA_023137075.1 Candidatus Aminicenantota bacterium | reverse complement strand
ATCAGGCTCATGCAGGGAAAGGATCGATTGACCATAGACTCCTATTCTATATTTGAAATGACCAATTATGATCTAACGGTTGCCGTATCCCTATCCGCTGAAATCGAAATCAATTTCAGCTACAACAATGAATTGTTTAATCAGGAAGAAATAGAGAGGTTATCTTCTCATTTTACCAATATTTTAGAAAAAATATGCGAAAATCCCGATAAAAAGTTAAGTGAAATAGATATATTATCCGAAGACGAGAAAGAACAGATACTGATAGTTTTTAACGATACGGCATCTCCTTATCCACGGGGCAAAACAATCCATGAACTATTCGCGGAACAGGCAGCCCGGACGCCCGACAATATTGCTCTTTTTGCACCCGGATCAAAACCAGGATATGGTGAGACAAATAATGGCGTGACCTTAACCTACCGGCAATTCCGGGAGGAAACCGACCGGTTAGCCCTATTCATAAAGAACAAAGGTGTTATCTGCGGCAGCCTGGTCGGTGTAGTGTTAGACCGTTCTATAGAGATGGTCGGCGGCATATTTGCCGTATTAAAAGCCGGCGGCGCTTACCTGCCGCTGCTGCCCGAATACCCGGAAGAGAGAAAACAGTATATTTTAAAAGACAGCGGAGTAAAAATAGTAATAACCACTCGCGATGTTTATAAGAAACCGGGGATTCCGGGAGTCGAGACAGTATATATAGAAGAAGACGGTAGTGTAGGGGCACAGTGTCATTCATATCATAGTACCGTAGAGACGCAAAATCTTGAGTCTCAGGGCCATGCCGTGCCCGAACCCACCCCCTTCCCCGCTGGGCTCGCCTACGTCATCTACACCTCCGGTTCTACCGGGAAACCTAAGGGGGTGGTGGTCGAGCACCGGTCGGTTGTCAATATCCTTACCGATTTACAAAAAAAATACCCTTTGAATGAGTCCGATACATATTTTTTAAAGACCTCCTATGTTTTCGATGTGTCGGTGGCCGAATTGTTCGGCTGGTTTTTTGCCGGTGGGCGCTTAGCCATATTGGAGAGAGGGGGCGAGAAAAATCCCGGGGCAATAATCGCGGCCATCGAAAAAGCGAATGTGACTCATATCAATTTCGTCCCCTCTATGTTTAATGTCTTTATAGATGCATTAAACTCCCGGAACCTGGGTAAACTAGCAGGTATGAAATATATCTTTTTGGCCGGGGAAGCATTGTCACCGGAATCGGTTAGCAGGTTTCGGCGATTTGCTACCGGGATAAAGCTGGAAAATATATACGGCCCCACGGAAGGAACCATATACAGCAGTTATTACTCGTTATCCCGCCGGCAGGATGAAGCAACTGTTCCCATCGGGAAACCCATGCGTAATGTCGGGCTTTTTATTTTAAATAAAGCGTGTCGATTGCAGCCCATCGGCGTACCGGGAGAATTGTGCATTGCCGGCGCCGGCCTGGCCCGCGGTTATTTGAACAACCCCGAATTGACATGTGAACGGTTTTTAAATTTAGATGTAGGGGCACGGCGTGCCGTGGCCGGTCATCATTCATCATTCATCACTTATCGTTCAGACCTTTTATATAAAACCGGCGACCTGGCCCGCTGGCTGCCGGACGGAAATATCGAATATCTCGGCCGGATGGATTTCCAGGTCAAGATCAGGGGCTTCCGCATCGAGTTGGGCGAAATCGAGAGTCGATTATTGAGCCATGAGAAAATTAAGGAAACTGTGGTCATCGCCCGGGAGGATGCAGCGGGAGACAAATACTTATGCGCCTACATCGTTGCGCAAAACCCGGATCATGTAGGGGCGGACCTCAGGCAATATCTTGCCCGCACCCTGCCCGATTATATGATCCCCTCTTATTTTATACAAATCGAGGAACTGCCCTTGACTCCCACCGGTAAAATAGACCGCAAAGTGTTACCCTCGCCGCAGGTAAAAACCGGCAGAGAATATACGGCTCCGCGGAATGAGATAGAAGCGAAGCTGGCGAAAATATGGGCCGGTGTACTGGACCTCGATGAGGCCGCTGTCGGAATAGACGATAATTTTTTCGAGTCAGGCGGACACTCGTTGAAAATCACGCGTCTATC
>JAGLQA010000519.1 GCA_023137075.1 Candidatus Aminicenantota bacterium | reverse complement strand
TGGAACAGCAGCGCCAATATATTGACCCGGATGCTGAATGCCTATTTTGCCATGGCCTTTGATTTCGGCCGGGCAGTGCAGTCGACCTTTTCCAGTGTCTTGTGTACCTCCGGCGCATTTTCGGCGTACCGGGTATCGATTCTTACCCCGATAATCGATCAATGGTTGAAACAGCGATTTTTAAGAAGGGAATGCACCTACGGCGAGGACAGGAGCCTGGCCAATCATATCTTACGAACCGGGTCCGGCACGATCTACCAGCGTAGCGCCGTAGCCTTTACTATTGTCCCTGAAACCTTAAAGTTAGTGTTAAAGATGTTGACCCGCTGGGCCAGGAGCAATATACGGGAGAGTATTGTTTTTTCGGGATTTATGTTCAACGTCCGGCGTAAAGGGAACCGGGTGCTTCCCTGTATCGAATTTATGGTTACTGTCTCCCTGATGGTGCTGCATTTTGTCTGGTTTTATTATTTCTTTTTTTCCAGGTTGGTGGATTTAAATTTTATGCTGCGATTACTGGCGTTTTCAATGCTTTTCGGTTTTGTTTACATGCTCTATTACCTGAGGATCGATGGCACAAGAGATTTGCCTTATATCCTGGTTTTTTCTTTTTTCTGCAGCGTTTGTATGATCTGGATATTTACGGTCGCCGGTCTGACCCTTACAAAACGGGGCTGGTCTACCCGGTAGACCTACGCACGCCCCCTCTTTAACCACTCCGCCCAATCGGGCCGTCCAGCTTGCAGAGCCATCCTGGCTGCAGCTTCCCAATCATAGGGCAGCGCAATGTTCTCCACCTGCCAACCGGAATCCGTCTTCGCTGCGATACTGTACCGGGCATGGGGGGAACCGGTTTCCATAGCATGGGGGAAAGGCAGATCGTCCGTATAGGCAGCCAGACCCACGCTGCCGGGATTGACGATGAGCCTGCCGTCGGGTAGATAAACGGTATGGGGGACATGGTCGTGTCCGCAAAGAACAACCGGTAGTTCGACAGAGCACAATTGTGTCCTTAATTCCCCGGTTTTTCTCAGGGAAACACCGGAGCGGATTACTTCCTGCAGTAGATATTGGTCGTCCTGTTCGGGGGTGCCGTGACATAGAAAAAAATGGTCATATGCAACAGTTGTCATATCCAGGGATCTCAACCATGCCAAATGTTCCGGAGCCAGGCTATTAAGGACATATCGCAGGGTGGGGGATTGTGACTGCTCTGCCGGGGGATCCAGGATGATCCGGTCTTCATTGCCGCGAACGGTCGGAATATTGAGTCGAATCAGTATTTGTGCGGTTCCTTGCGGATCGAGAGGTCCATACAAGCTATCCCCGAGGTTGACAATTTTTTCAATTCCCCGCCGTTCAATGTCCCGGAGAACCACACGCAGAGCCCAGATATTGCCATGGATGTCGGACATAACGGCCACCCGTGACGCGAACTGCCCTGTATCTTCAGTCATGACGATACCTCTCCGCCGGTGATTATACTGCGTCGATAAAAAAAGGTTCTAATAACATTCAAGTTCTAACCCTACCTCACTATCTGTTCGTTACATTTATTGAAAGTTGATTATATCATGAATGTATCGGAACTCTCAACGAAACATACTGTAATTATTCGTCACTTAAGGTAAACGAGCTGTCGCCGGTATCCGAGACCGGCATTCCTATTTCTTTTATCTTGATCGTGTACCCTGTTCCCGGGGCGGCGGTTCCACCGTCGTAGGAACCGGCTGTCCAGGGGTATGTGCCGGTTGAAGAATCAACCTCGTCTGCTATCATTCCCACTGGTGAGCCATCTTTGTAAAGCGCGATCAAAACATTGCCGACAACCCCGGTGGTATCCCAGGTGATATCCTGGGGGGCGCCGATGCTCCAGGTTTCACCGCCGTTGGGGGACATAAGCCGGAGGGTACCGGGAATTGGAGTAAAGAGATCGGAATCCACGTTTGTCAGCGCCGTCTGGCTGTCGTAAACAGAGAGGTAATAGTTGATGCAATCGCCCCTGGAAATCCCGATGGTAGGGCCAGCATCCCAGGGTGATATATCGGCATTGCCGCTGCCGAAATTGAATTGGACGCGACCGTCTTTATAAAGGACAAGTTCAAAATTAACGGGTTCCGCATCTCCATAAGTCTCGGCAGCCCAACGTATCACAAGGCTATCGGTGTTTTCGGTAATGTATACGTCATGGCCGCTGCCCTCGGTTGTCAGATCTGCCCAGCAGGGGGCTATCCTCTTGTTGGCGGATAATGAAGAGGTAGAATTGTCAAAATCATCGTGGTCACTGCCGGCATCGAAATCCACGTAACCGTTGCTGCTGATATACATGGTGGAACCGGCGGGGATGGTTTCGGCAAAATAGCGAAAATCAAAGGGGAGGATGTAAGTCATAAAACCGTCATCGCTATGGAATCCCTGGGCCGTACCGCCGCCGGCAAAGGCGTTACCGGTTTGCGATTCGGAGTAATAATCTTTCTCCTCTAAAAGCAGCAATTCGCAAAAATGGTAGAGATCGGTGTAAGCCTTGTCGAAAAATTCCTGGGTCGAATCTCGCCTGGTTGCAACCCAGGACCCCGACATGGAGGAGTGGAACTCCGCTAAGAATTCTTCCCATTGGGTATCATAGGCAAATTGGATAACCGTACCGTTGTAACTCGAGTTCATGGTGCCCGCGGTTTTCGGGAAATAGATGGCCGCTCCATTGGCTCCGGGCCAACCGGAACCATGTTTTTCATTGATAATTGTATTATCCAATTGGGTTAACACGTCCTGGGCGGCGCTCCTTACCGCGGCCTTGTCGGTATTCCAATTGTCGATCATAGCCTGGGCAAAGGAACTGATGGCGCCGGCCAGGGCATTCATGTTGGTCAGGTCAAGGGCGCTCTGGGTCTGGCTGTTGCCATAAGAGGCGTAATACCTGTCAACTATGGCGGCGCCCAATTGAGAAGCTGAAGCGGATGGATGGGATGTCAAATCGCTCAAAAAGGTGTTATAGGGCCAACCGGCTAGGGGCTCGGTCTCTTCCGATCCGACCATAACCTGGCCATGTAAGCGGAGTTCATAGGCGACTTCCACCATGCCCATTAAACAGGCGTCGAAACCGATTAACCGGGCGCCGGCGGCAGAATTGAACGCGTCGGCCACTTCCGATGTGTACATGGCATCGCCGCCGCTGGTATCGTCCCAGCACACTGCTTTAAAAACAAATTTGTCTTTTATATCCTTATTTCTTTCGTTCCACAACGCTGCTTTCGATTTGCGCCAGCCGCCGCCGTGGTTCCACAAAATGACGGCATAGTTGGTGGCCGGGTAATAGGTTTTGCCCCAATTGACGAAGTCGGTCAGGGTGGCCGGATCCGCCATGTTTAGTTCGCCCAGATCTTCCCCGGCATTGGCAGCGGTGGGAGTCATACCGTTTGTAATATAATACCGTTTCGTACCGGTCCAATCATCGTAGCGTGAGTCGTAACCGCCGATGCGATCAAATTGCACCACGATATTGACATCCGCTGTTGAGCCAACGGAAGACATCTCTAAAAAGTCGTCGATACCGTCGGGTTCCAGGTTATTGTCTCCATCTAAGTAGACCATGAAGGTCCAGGCTTTACCGGCTGCCGGAATTTGAAAGGTGGCGTCACTGGTATCGGAGACACTGCTGCCCATCTCCCGGATATTTATTTTGAAGTTTGTCCCCGGGTTTACCGCTCCCTTTATGTGATCACCCACTGTCCAGGTATAGGAACCGGATGCCGGGTTGACATTTTTAGCAATCAGGGCCACATTGGTATCGTTTTGCTGCAGGATGAGATATAGGTTACCGGAGAGACCGGCTGCCGTCCAGGTGATATCCTGTGTAGAACCCATAGTCCAGTTTTCAGCGCCGTTGGGTGAAGTTACCGTTATGGTGGGCAGCGTGGCCGGTATATCAAAGGTTGCGTCGCTCTTATCTCTTACGGTTGAGTTTTTTTCCATGATCAATATCTTAAAATTCGACCCGGCCGTGACTGCTCCCTGAATACAATCTCCCACCGTCCAGGAAAATGATCCCGGTGCCGGGTCGATACTCTTGGCGATTAGGGCCACATTAGTATCGTTTTGCTGGAGAAGGATGTGGATGTTATTGAGGAGACCGGAATGAGTCCAGGTAATATTGCAGGTGGAGCCCATCTCCAGGTTTTCGCCGCCATTAGGGGCGGTCACCCTGATTTCACCGGCATTTAGCACTGCCTGTGATAGGAATGCGAAAACCGGAACAGTAAGAAGGAGTAGAAATGTCTTTTTTTTCATGTTTAACCTCCTGTTTATTAAAAATTTTAAATCGTCCATTGTTTCTTCCCGCCTGCGTAGGGGGGCTGAATAAAAAAAAGAACCACCCGGCAAAAAATTTCATTCAACACCGTCCTCTATGCAGCGGATTGGGGTTCGCCATATTTTATAAAAGCAAATTGTACGAAAGCATTATACTATTTTGATTATATCACAACTTTCATCCGAAACACAACAAAAAATGCGGGATTTGTTCGGTTTTGATAAATAACATGATCCGGGACATGGGGAATTTTGTTTTTACGTTAAAATTTTAATTTTTTTCTTGACAAAAGCAGGAAAAAAAATTACAATTATCCCTTCGTTTTATAGGAAGCGAAATTCAATCTACCGAAAGAAATTTCACACTTTCTTTTATCGAGGATTAAATTGAAGCGAATCTTCATATTGAACAGTGTTATTCAATTTATTTTGTTATTCGGCCTTTGGTTGCTTTTAAGCGGCCATTACGACCCAACCCATATTTTGATGGGCCTTTTTTCCTGCCTGTTGGTCACCTTACTCAATCTCAGGCTGCGTAAATATTATTACTTTAAAGAGGAACTTAAGGATACCGAAGCAAAAATCAAGGGGATTGCCCCGGGCCGGATCCGGATACTTCGGCTGTTTTTTTATATCCCCTGGCTAATCTGGCAAATCGTGATCTCCAGCCTGCAGGTGGCCTATGCGGTACTCCGGCCGAAGATGCCCATCGATCCGGCCCTGATCCGTTTCAAAACAAAGCTTCCCAACTTAGAATCAAAAGTGATTCTGGGAAATTCCATCACTTTAACCCCGGGAACCATTACCATCCGGATCGAGGGCGACGAATTTCTCGTTCATGCGCTGATGGATGTCTCCCAGACCGGTATCTTAGACGGTTCGCTACCGACCGAGGTGGCAAAACTATACGAAAGAACCCCGGAGCAGGTGGTGCAGCAGGTGGAAATTATTAAATCGAGTGCGGAAATATAATGTACAAGTATTATATCTATCTATCCGTTATTTTGACTGTTATTATTTTTATTCCCCTGTACCGGGTTCTGGTGGGTCCGAAAATATATGACCGCATTTTAGGTGCAGGGGCGATTGCTACAAAAACCATGGTGTTGATCTTAGTGATTGGCCTGGTGTTCAACCGGTTGGATATGTTTATCGATATAACCATCGCTTATGCTATCCTGAATTTCATCGGTATCATAGCCATTACTAAATATTTAGACACACGCGGTGTTAAGAGGAAATAATGGAAATCCAACATCTAATAGCGATTTTCTTAATTAGCAGCGGGGCTTTTTTCCTGCTGATCGGTAGTATCGGCTTGATCCGGTTCCCGGATTTCTTTTCACGCACCCATGCTACCGGCAAAGCCGATACCTTAGGCGTCATGCTGGTAATTGCCGGCCTGATTTTTACCCAGGGTATTTCGGTTAACAGCGCTAAGCTGCTTATCATCATTGTTTTCGTGGGTATAACCAACCCGACTGCCACCAATGCCCTGGCCAGGGCGGCCTTCAATTTCCGCGAAGTGCCCTGGTTTAAAAAAGACAAATTAGAAGAAAATAAAAAAAGGAAAGAGAGCGCATAATGCATCCGGAAGTCGAAATCATCTTTTTTATTCTCTTGATCATAACCGCTCTCCTGGCGCTGAACGTCAAGAACCTGTTGCTCGCGGTGGTGACCTTAACCGTTTTTAGCTTCGTCTCGGCGCTGCTTTATGTGGCGATGGGCGCCGTGGATGTGGGCTTCACCGAAGCTGTGGTCGGCGCCGGGGTAACCGGGGTTCTTTTCGTTGTACTCATTTTTAAAACTGTCCGAAGGAGTTCAGATTGAAACTTGCCAATTATTTTATCCTGGCTATTTTCTGCGCACTGATGATTTTCGGTACCTTAACCCTGCCGAACCGGGGTGACTTAAACGCCAACCTGAACCGCGAAACCAGCCCGGCGGGTACGCCCAATGCCGGGGTTCATTATATCCGGCATGCCTATCATGATGCACATACACCCAATATGGTCACCGTCACGCTGGCAGATTACCGGGGCTACGATACCTTAGGCGAGACGACGGTTATTTTTGCCGCCGCCATGGTCTGCTTCCTGCTGCTGCGCAAAAAGCGAGGTCAGAATGACCCGGAAAATTGATAACCCGGTCGTTTCGTTGGTGAGCCGCTTGATCTCACCTTTTATTATGCTGTATGCCCTTTACGTTATCTTTCACGGCCATTACAGCCCGGGCGGAGGGTTCCAGGGCGGCACCATGCTGGCAGCGGCCGTGCTGCTGCTGCGCCTCTCCGTCGGCAGCGAGATATCCCAATTGCAATTCAGGAAAAGCTGGGGAACCCGGCTCGGCGCCGTGGGAGTTTTAATCTATTTTAGTACCGGCTTTTTATGCCTGTTATTGGGGGGAAAATTCCTGGATTATAAGTACTTAGCCAAAATTCTCCCGGTTTCCGAAGTGATGGCCCGCTCCTGGGGTATTTTGTTTGTCGAGATAGGAGTGGGTGTTGCGGTTATGGGGCTGCTGGTGTCCATATACGACGATCTTCTGGAGGGTAACCCGAATGCTTGATTTTTTCTTAGGGCATTATGCCTATTGGTTTACGTTCATTTTATTGGTTATCGGCCTCTACGGTATGATGATGAAAAAAAACCTGGTAAAAAAATTGATCGGGATGACGATTTTCCAGGTATCGGTTATTATCTTTTATATTTCCGGTGCGTCGAAATGGGGCGGTACGGTTCCCATCTTTGACGAGACATTGGGAGTGGCGGATCCCGGCAAATATATCAATCCCCTGCCACACACGTTGATGCTGACTGCCATTGTTGTGGGTGTGGCCACTACCGGCGTCGCCTTTGCCTTAGTTATCAGTATTTATAAACGCTATAAAACCCTGGATGAAACCCTTTTACTCGAAAGGATGAAAAAAGACAAAAATGAT
>JAGLQA010000518.1 GCA_023137075.1 Candidatus Aminicenantota bacterium | reverse complement strand
GTAAATGAGGCCAGAAAATCGGTGAGTAATTTTTCCCGGTAACTGTCATACTGGAAAACTGCCCTCAGGAAAAAGTATTTATTAAACTGGTAGGTGGTGCGGGTATATAGGATATTGACATTGTACAATTTCTCCGGCCCCTTCGATAATTCGGTATGATTAAAATTAAAATGCATATTCAGGTTCTTGTTGGGCTGCAGGGTCAGGTTGAATGATCCCCAATAGCCTCTACCCTTAAAAGAGGGATCAGCTTCATAGAATATGTTTTCACCCCGGTTCAAACTTCCGCCTAATCGCAGCCACTTTGTTAACTGAACACTGCCGCTGAATCCGAATGCGTTCAAAGGGAAGGTTTGCTCATTCCAGCTCTCTTTCCTGTATTCTAAGTAGAGCTGCAGGTGGCCCTGCTTGATAAAATTAAAATCCAATCCGGCGTGATAAAGAATATCGTCCATCCCGGTTTTCAGGTCGTGCAGGTATTGGAAAATAAACTCGGGACTGACGCGTTTCAACCAGGGGAGTTTTTTTGCATCGGGATAAAAATTGGGGCCGATCCACACCCAACCTTCATCGATACCGGTGCGCATCATGAAAGCCGAATCCATCCTGAAATCTTTACCGATATGTTCGAAGGCGGCTGCCATTCCTAAGGGTTTGCTGGAATAATTATAGTACAGGTTGAAATCACTGCTTTTTTTAACCGGTTTTTCGTCCGGCTCCGTTGAGAAGCTTGACAAAAAAGAGGCAAACAATTGTTGATGCTTAAAAGTACGGCAGCTCAGGTCGAGTCCGAAGACGCGGTTATACCCGTCTTCATCGTTTCTTCCGCTGTAAAGGAGGCCGATATAGTTGTCTTTTCCTAAGCTGTATTTTCCCCGGGCTATACCGGCAAAAGCATCAGGTTGACCTTCACCGGGCTGGTTGTCCCCGGCGGCGAGAATTCCGAAAGCGGCCTTGCCGACCGTGCCGGTCAATTTGGTACCCCAGCCGGGATTCATGATGCGACGTGTGTGAACGGCAGTAGGAAAATACCCATGTGGGGTTGTAAAAAAAGAGAAGATATCGATCCCTTCCATAAAAAAAGGGCGTTTTTCGCTGTAAAAGATGGGGTAACGCTGGTTAACTTCAACCTGGAAGACATCGCTTTCCACCTGGCTGAAGTCCGGGTTCAGGGTGAGGTCGGCGGTAATAGAAGATGTAATCCCATACTTGAGGCTGACACCGAACTCCGTTTTGCGGGCGTTCTGCCATTCGTCCATAGTTATTCGCTCCCGGTAATCACTGTAAACTACACTGGGTAGGATTTCTAATTTTAACGGTTTTTTTATATTTTTTAAAATTAGGGTGGCAAGGGTATTAAATATGCCGCGGCCCGGTTTTATATCCGGCCAGGAACCGCTGATTCCTAACCGGCTGATGCGCCGCCAGAAAAGGATGCCCATCTTGACCTCTTTACCACTCTTGAATTGGATACTACTTAAGGGTATTTTCATCTCCACCTGGTAGCCTTGATCAGTCACCTTGCCTGCGCTTTCCCAGACAAAGTCCGGGGAGAGGTCTTCGCCGCTTATCGCCGATGTAAGGATGTCTCCTTGAATGCCGTGGGGATTAACAAAGAGGTCGTAGGAGGTTTGTTTATTCCCTAAGGCGTCTAAGGAAATACCGACCCAATCGTCGTTAAACATATTATCCCGCCGGGTGAGTGAGGTTTTGATCTTTGCCGGTTCGTTATCGTAACAGAGGATGGCAAAATAGAGATTTTTTTTATCATAGCTCACCCATACAATGGTTTTCTGGGGTAATTGCTCGCCGTAGAGCGGGTTGTAAGTAATAAAATTTTCTTCGAGAGGAGAACTCTGCCAGGTTTCGTCATCTAAGCTGCCGTCAATTTTCGGGGCTGTTTTAGCCGCTTCCGGGTAGATGGTTTTATTTTGCGAGTCAACTTCCATGGCCGCGGAGCACAACGCTTTTGCCAGGAGCAGCAAAGAAAAGAAAATCCAAAAGATAGAGATATGTTTGTGTGTATTCATCATGACTCCTTTTTATTCATTTTTATAATACGTATATGCCCGGTTAGAAGTTCCGTGAGTGTTTCCAAAGCCCCCCTGCTCCGGGTCTATACATTTTTCCGGCCCCTTTTGCATATCGCTGCAATAATCTCTGCTTATTTGACAAACCAGACATGTTCATGATATAACGATTTCTGTATATAATGCCTACTTTCACAGGTAAAAAATCTTCTCTATTTAATTTATTTCCAATTGGATTTGGGTGAACTTTCATGAATATTCTTTTAATGGCCATGCCGGACATCATTTTCGGCTACCCGGATAAACTGGTCACACCGCCAAATCTTGCCCTATCTTCTTTAGCAGGGAACTTAGATAAGGAACACACGGTCCGAACCGCCGACCTGGTTCTTAAACGAAAAGATGTTAAAGGAGCGGTAGTAGAGGCTCTGACCAAAACAAACCCCGATATTGTGGGTTTAAGTGCCATGGCTTTTCAATATCATAGTGCCGCGCGAATCGCCGAATTTATTAAAAAAAGACGCCCCCATATTAAGATTGCCTTAGGCGGCTATCATGCCACCTTAATGTATAAAGAGATTGCCGCCGGTAAAAACGCCGCCTTTTTCGATTTTATATTTAGGGGCGAATCGGAATTAAGTTTCAATGAAACCGTGAATAGACTCGAGGCGGGTGGGGACTTGAAAGCAGTCGACGGCCTATCATTTAAAAAAAACGGCAGGTTTATCCACAATAAAAAGAGAGAATTGGAAGACCTTCGTAAAATAAAATTACCCGATAGAAGTGTCAGACTCTGGAACAATCTCAATGTACTAACAGCACCCATTGCTACGATCGAATCTTCCCGGGGCTGCCTGATGTCCTGCAATTTTTGCAATATTCGGATGATGTATGGGGAATCTTTCAGGACCTATGAGACGGAAAGAGTAATGAGGGACTTAGATAATGCAAAAAAATCCGGCGCCCGGCTGATTTTTTTTGCCGATGATAATATCACCTTAGACGTCCGTAAATTTGAACATTTGTGCGATGAAATAATCAAGAACGGGCATGACGACTTATTTTACTGCGTCCAGGCCAGTTCGGCAGGCACTGCCTCTTCCGAAAGACTGGTAGAAAAAATGGCCCGTGCCGGATTTATTTATGTATTCTTAGGCATCGAAAACGCATTGAAAAAAAATTTGAAGGCACTGCATAAGGGAGACATTGTGAATAAAAGCGTACAGGCCGTTCATTACCTGCAAAAATACGGCATCCTTGTGGCAGGAGGGCTTATCATAGGGAATCCCGGTGACGATGCTGAGAGTATAAAAGAATCCTATAAGTTTATCAGTGGCCTGAAGGTGGATTTTGCCGACATCCAGATCCTGGTGCCCTACCCAAAAACGCCGATTAGAGAAGAGTTGCTAAAGAAAGGTTACGTCATAAATAAAGATGATTACAGGCATTATAACGGTTGTTTCGCAAATGTTCGGACAAAATATTTAAGCGACGATAAATTGGATTTCTTAAAGTTTTCCTTCAGGAAAAAATATCTCAAATCACGAAGTATCAACGCGCTTAAGGCATTTATGAAAAAAAAGAAACAATTTCTCAGGCTATTCAAAGGGGGCATAACCGTGATGCCCACACTTCTCAAGCTAATATTGGCGGAAAACATAAGCACACTGTTCTTGACTGAAAAGCAGACGTTCCGGAAATACCTGCAAATAAAAACAGAATTGAACAGGTTTAATATTTAAAAAAAAACCTGCGGTGATTTCCATTTGGATATGTGATAAAATATATCTGAGAATCAGGATGATTAAAAACAGCCGTAGGGACAAATCTACAACCTGGAGCAGACGTTCTTTCATTTTTCTGCTGCTCTTTAGCGCTCTTGTGCTTCCGGTTTACAGCCAAAATTACCTGGTCCGGCACTACTCGGAAACCGACGGCCTGGGCAGTTCTACTGTCCGGGATATCGCCCAGGACCACTTTGGCCGCATGTGGTTTGCTACCCGGGCCGGAATTTCCTGCTTCGACGGTCTGTCCTGGAAAAATTACACCCGGTCTCACGGCCTGCCGACTCCCTCTTTTTTCAAGATAGCGGTAGACAGGCGGAGGCGAATATGGGCATTGTCCGATATAGTATACGGAATATTGGTAGTCTACCACAGCGGAAAGGCAAACGCCCACTGGTCGCAACTCCCCGCGCAGAAAAAGAAAGACAGTAAATTAAGAGAGCTAACATCTTTCAACCTGGTGGAGCAAGGTGATTTTCCGGTCATTGCGGTGGGCACCGCCGGTTCCGGCCTTTTCCTGTGGAAAGATAATCGCTGGATCAATATAACCGAAAAAACCGGCCTGTTAAGCGATTCCGTCAACGGTATTGCCTGCCTGAACGATACATTTTACGTGGCTACCAACCGGGGATTGTCTATCATAAAGATAAACTCGGAACTGTCAATCGATAACAGCTTGAACCGGGTAATCTCGTTTCCCTCCGAAGAGATAAAAGGAATCACCCTTGAAGAAAAAGGGAAGTACCCGGATTCCCGGCTGAAGGCCACCCGGATATGGGTCTGCGGGCTGCAGTGGATCGGCTATTTTGAAGAAAATAACACCCGATTTACTGCCTTCCCGGCAGAGGATTTAGCATGGGGAAAAATGAAAAACATCCGCATGCTGCCCGACTACCGCAGTGGCCTCTATTTGGGGCAGCAGCACCGGATCCACTATTTTAATTCCAAATCGCATTCATGGGAAGATGTGGGTGCGGAAAACGGGTTGATCTCCGCGGGCGCCAATACACTGTTTATCGATTTTGAAAAAAACATATGGACCGGCAATGACCGCGGCGTCAGTAAAATCATCAGCCGCCGTTTCAGCAACCTGTACAGGTCCTCCGGCCTGCTGGAAGACGAGGTAACAGCGGTTGTGGAATACGAACCGGGAAAATTTGCTTTAGGCCACAATAGCGGAATCACCTTTTACGATGGAAAAGAGTTTACGCAGGTACGACTTCCCCGGATAGCGGGCCACAAGACTCCCGTTCGCCGGGTGTTGGACATGCAAATGGATTCGAAGCAAAACCTATGGTTGGCATTAGCCTGGTCGGGGTTGGTAAAAACCGATAAACGCCAACGAATCACCTACTATGGGGAAAAAGATGGCCTGGCTGAAAATGTAACATCCCTGTGGATCGACCAAAAGGACAACCTGTATGTCGGCACACTGAACGGCATTTACTATTATCAGCCCGGAAAAAGTTTTCGGTTACGCAATCCCGGGGGATTCGGAAAGATCAGCACGAGAAGATTATACGGCAGCGGGAACACATTGCAATATATAACCAGTCACAAAAGCGGTTTGTATATAAACCGGGCTGACCGATGGCGCAATTACCAGGTTCCCGGTAATGAAAAAGCCAACAGTGTTTTCGCCGTAAAAAAGGAGAGCCGGGGCCGGCTCTTTGTCGGCGCCTTTGACGGTCTATATATTTTAGAAGGGGAAAAACTCCGAAAATTTAAGGATGGGAATTTCCACATCGATAGACCGGTCTTTTTTATCCTGGAAGATAACCGGAAACGGCTCTGGTTCGGCACCGATAAGGGTGTCATCCGATGGGACGGTAAAAGCGAAAGACAATACTCGGTTGCCGAAGGCCTGAGCGGCCATGAGACCAACCGGGCAGCCGGGTTGGTTGACAGCAGCGGTCAGGTGTGGATCGGCACCAACCGCGGTCTTTCCCTGTACAACGAAGAATTCGATGACCTGGAAACCTTCAAACCGGCGCCAAAACTCCAATTGCTGTACATAGATGTTTTTGGTAAAAAAATCCCCTTAAACAAATCCGAAGGATTTCACTTAAGATCCCGAGAAAATACCATTGATTTTTATTTCAGGGGTATCTCTTTCATAGATGAGAAAAAAATTCATTTTAAGCACAGGTTGGTAGGTTTTGATCAAAAATGGTCGGAGGAAAAATATTATTCCAACCAGGTCATCCGCTATACGTCTCTGCCAGCCGGCACCTACCGGTTTTTATTGAAAGCACGGGACAGGATAGGGACCTGGAGCAGCGTAATATCCTCACAGCCAATTACCATCCCGAAACCTTTCTATAAAAGATGGTGGTTTTTCCTGGGCGTGTCCCTGTTAGTCGGGTTCCTTTTTTACGGCATTATTCGCTTCTTCTCGGAAAAACAAAACGCGGCCCTGTTGGAGCGTAAGGTTGAAGAACGAACCGGCCAACTGCAGAAAATGCAGCAAAAGTTGATCCAATCCCAGAAGATGGAAGCCGTGGGCACCCTGGCCGGGGGAATTGCCCATGATTTCAATAACATCTTAGGCATAATCCTCGGCAACTCGGAGATTGTCCTGGAGGACCTGCCGGAGGGAAGCCCGGTTCGTGCAAGCGCCGAAACCATCCAGGCGGCCGCAGAACGGGCTGCCGGGTTAGTCAGACAAATTCTCACCTTCAGCAGCCGGAGCAGCCAGAAACGGCAGCCTTTAAAACTCGCCATTGTCGTTAAAGAGGCGATGAAGCTGCTGCGCTCTTCTTTGCCTGCATCCATCGAGATTCGACAGAATTTCCGTGCCGGTCGTGACTTTGTTATGGCTGACCATATCCAGCTCCACCAGGTTATTATAAATTTGGGAGCTAACGCAGGTTTTGCCATGCAGGAGAAGGGCGGTGTGTTGGAGGTGACCATAGACAGCGTTGAAATCGACCCGGAAGCCATGAAAAAATATAACCGGGTAAAACCCGGTCATTACCTGAGATTGACGTTCAGCGATACCGGTCACGGTATGTCCCGGTCCGTGAGCGAGCGGATTTTCGAGCCCTTTTTTACCACCAAAAAAATGGGTGAAGGTTCCGGGATGGGATTGGCCGTGGTTCACGGAATCGTCAAAAGCCACGACGGCGATATAACCGTATACAGCGAACCGGGCAAAGGAACCACCTTTCATATCTTTCTACCTCAAATCGAGGACAGCAGTGAACCCGAACCTCCCGCCGCGGAAGAATGTCCCATGGGCAGCGAACGAATCCTGTTGGTAGATGACGAAGCAGCCCTGGCCTATGTGGAAAGGGAGATATTGAGCCGGTTAGGATATGATGTGACCGGAAAGTCCAATGCAGTGGAAGCCCTGGAAGCCTTTCGCCGAGAACCCGGAAAATTCGACCTGCTGATTACCGACCTGACCATGCCGCAGATGACCGGGATTCAATTGGCGGAAGAGGTGAGGCGTATTAAACCCGGTATCCCCATCATTTTTTGTTCCGGTTTCAGCGCCGCAATTACCCAAAAACAAATTAAAGGATTCGGCAGCGACAACTTTGTCATGAAACCCTTCAGTAAACGTGACCTGGCAAAAATAATAAGAAAGGTTTTGGGTAAAAAGCAATAATCAATCTGACCGGGTCACTCTGCTGGCAGCAGCCGGTATCTCCTTCAATTTGCTTAAAACCGTACCCGGTTGGGGGAGCGTCTTCTCATTGAATAAAATACAACTTTTTCACTAAAAGAGGGGGAAACGTAATACTAAAGTTGTATTTTAAGTACCATATGGCAGCATTGAAGTAATACTTTAGTTGTATGTTTGAAAAAAGGCTATAGTACCAAATTTACTACTTTAGACCAATTAAATTTCTATAAATCGATGTTATCTTATTTATGCCATTTGTATTTACGATAATACAAAAATAAAAAGGCAATAAAAAAATTTAGGAGGCCACATGAAAAAATTTATCTCTTCAAACAAATTCTTTGTTTTAGTAACTTTGTTGGTTTTTGCTTTATGTATAACCGGCAGCATGGTTTTTTCTTCCGAAGTGAAAACGATTTCCCCTGAAAAGGAAGGAATATTAAAAATTAAAAACGGGACTTCTCCGCAAGCAACGACCACCGGGAATTCAGGACGTTATTTTGTTATGTTTAAACAGAAACCCGGGAATGCAGAAAAAGACATGGTTAATAGTCATGGCGCAGTCATCAAACATTCTTATAAGCTGATAACGGCATTTGCAATTAAGGTTGCAAACGAAAATGCAGTAAATGCAATCGCCAATAACCCCAATGTGGCATTTGTCGAAGAAGATCAAATCGTTCATGCCTATGGTGATTTTTATCCCTGGGGGATAGATGCGGTTCGTGCGCCCCAGGCCTGGCCCACCGCAACCGGTGTGGGCGTCAACGTATGCGTCATCGATACCGGGATCGACTACAATCATCCTGATCTTGACGACCTTTACAAAGATGGATATGATTTTGTTAATGAAGATTCCGATCCCTGGGACGATGCCGGTCACGGCACCCATTGTTCCGGAACAATTGCAGCGGAAGCTAACGGCCTTGGAGTTATCGGCGTAGCATATAACGTAAATCTCTATGCTTGTAAGGTTTTAAATGCCGAGGGCAGTGGATATGTGAGCGATATAATCGCCGGTGTCGATTGGTCGGTAACAAACGGTATGGATGTGATCTCTTTGAGTCTTGGTGGTAATACATCATCCCAAACCGAGGAAGATGCTTATCAAGCTGCCTACGATGCCGGGCTCGTAATTGTTTGCGCCTCCGGCAATGATGGCAGAACAAAAGTCGGTTACCCGGCAAGATATACCAGTACTATTGCTGTGGGAGCAATCGATTCGAATTTAGTTATTGCCGATTTCTCAAATACAGGGGATAATCTGGAATTAGTGGCGCCGGGTGTGCTTGTCAAGTCCTCAGTGCCCATCGGAACCGGTTTTGACAGTTATGTTCAAGTTGATTCGACTGTTTATAATGGTGTCGGTATGGAGTTCGCCAATACAACATCGGGAATTAATTCAACAACTCATTACTGTAACACCGGGGAAGCAGAAGAAGATTTTCCCGCGGGAGTCAACGGAAATATCGCGCTAATTTTACGCGGAAACACTACATTTGCAGAAAAGACAACCATGGCCATGAATGCCGGAGCAGTGGCGGTCATCATCTATAATAATGAGCCGGGAAATTTTGCCGGAACTCTCGGGGAAGCAGGAGACTGGGTCCCCGTGCTTTCATTATCCAATGAGGACGGGGAAATCTTAAGAGCCTTAGGAACACCTACGGTGAATTATGTAAATGCCCCGGGTAACTATGATTATTACGGTGG
>JAGLQA010000517.1 GCA_023137075.1 Candidatus Aminicenantota bacterium | reverse complement strand
CGGATTTAGGAGACCCCGGTTGGGATTCTATCTATGGAAACGGGTTAGTAAATGCCGAAACTGCCGTAGCTGCCGCGATAGGTGGAGGCGGCGATACCGATATGTATGTAAGCGATATCTCGATGTCGATTTTGCAGCAGGGTTCCAGCGATTTAGCCCGGGCCATTATAACCGTCCTGGACGATCAGGGGAATCCCGTATCTAACGCACAGGTAAGTATCACCTGGAGTGGACTCATTTCAAGTACGGCTCAGGGCGTCACCGGTTCTGATGGAAAAGTAACCTTCAACTCTGCAAAAACCAGGTCGACAGGGACTTTCACAATTACGGTAACAGATATAACTCATTTTTCTTATACATACAATCCTGCTTTAAACGTAGAGACAAGCGATTCTATTTCTAATTAGTATAAGCGTTACCTCAATATCCGTATTAAAAAAAGGGAGCAGTTAGCTGCTCCCTTTTTTTTGCAGGACTACGTCATTATCATAATTTTTAATATTCATATTTTTGAGGTGATTGAGAGATGGCAGGCTGTAGTCAGAATCCCCTTCGCTTTACCCAAAAATGTGCTCATTTTTGTGAGCGTCTCTCCCTTCGTGAGACTTTCTCACTCCGGGTTCGCAAGCCGCTCAGGGGAAACCCGACACGCCTGCCGTATTAATATCTAATTTTCAAATAGTGTAAAAGACTTTGACGCACCCGTGCTTTTTTTTGTGACAAAAAAAAGAAAAAGAAGAATTAAAAACAGAAATTTAATAATTATAAAAATCAGGAAGTGTTTCAATTATGCTTTTGTTTCTCGAACTTTTTCTTTTTTTTCTTTTTCCTGAATTTATCTTTTTTTTTCTCGCTTTTGTTTTGTTGGCTTTTGCCGGGTTCGGCTTCCCCGACCCTTATTTGCCGCCCCTTAAATGCCATTTTATTTAAACCCCTCAGGATATCATCTTTGTGGTTCTCATCCGCTTCGAAGAAAGAGAAAGAGTGCATAATATCGATTTTACCGATCCGGATACTTAACCGCCTGGAAATATCGTTCACAAGGCCGATCAATAACTGCGGCGTTAGGTTGTCTTTACGTCCCGTGTTAATGAAAAAACGGCACATATCGCTGGTTTCTCTTCTTTCATCTCTTTTTTTATCGCTTTTTATGTCTACATTAATATCGTGTGTATTTTTGTAATAATCAAGGAAATAATTAAACTCGATAGACACAAAACGTTTAATCAGCTCTTCCCTGTCGAGCCATTCCAGTTTTTTATAAATGGTTGGTAAAAAACTTTCGATCTCTTCGTTGTAAACATCCACCTTTTCCATGCGGTCTATATGGTGATAGAGTCGTTTTTCGCAAATTTCTTTCCCGGAAGGCACCTGTTCCCGCTTGAACTTTTTACCTAAGTTCTTTTCTATACTTCTTATCTTATATTTTTCCTTAAGGTTAATGATAGCGATGGAGACACCGCTTTTCCCGGCCCGGCCCGTCCTGCCGCTGCGGTGCAAGTACTGCTCACTATCATCCGGTAAGTTGTAATTAATAATATGGGTAATCCCTTCCACATCCAGGCCGCGAGCCGCGACATCGGTGGCAACCAGCATTTGCAGGTTACGCATCCGGAATTTTTGCATCACAGTATCACGCTGAGCCTGGGAAAGGTCACCATGAATGGCATCGCCACTGTACCCGTCATTCATCAACTTGTCCGCGATTTCCTGGGTCTCAACCCTGGTGCGGCAAAAAATTATGGCGTAGATACTGGGATTGTAATCGGCAATACGTTTTAAGGCTATGTAACGGTTTTTTTCATGCACTAAATAATATACATGCTTTATGTTCTCCGCGCCTATGTTTTTTTCACCTATGGTAATCTCTATTGGATCATGCATAAAATTAAGAGCAAGGCGCTCCACATCCCGCGACATTGTGGCGGAGAATAACAGCGTGCGTTTCCCGGAGGGTGTATTCTCAAGGATAAGGTCCAACTCTTCTTTAAAACCCATATTGAGCATTTCATCAGCTTCATCAAGTATCAAGTGATCAATATCCTGAAGTTTTAGGGTTTTTCTGTGTATATGATCGATAATTCTACCGGGAGTACCTACAACTATATGCACACCTTTTTTTAGTCTTCGTAACTGCTGATCAATAGATTGTCCACCGTAAATAGGAACAATTACCAGTTTCTTCTCACCTCTCAGTGAATTTATCTCTTCAGCTACTTGAATTGCAAGCTCTCTTGTTGGTGCTAAGATAAGTGCCTGAACTGATTTTAATTTTGGATCGATCATTTCTATGAGTGGTAATCCGAATGCAGCCGTTTTACCTGTACCTGTTTGAGCCT
>JAGLQA010000516.1 GCA_023137075.1 Candidatus Aminicenantota bacterium | reverse complement strand
TGAATCTGTGTGCTGAGACGCAAAATCTACAAACTTTTCATTTGTCAATTCGGGATTGTTCAGGTAACCGGCGGCAACTCCATCCCCGGCTATCGCCAACTCTCCGGTCACATTCACCGGGCATAATTTGAAATATTTGTCCAACACTAACAGGGCGGTGTTGCCAACCCCTTTGCCGATAGGTACACTGGACAAAACTTTGAAATCCCGATATTTCCCCCGGTCGATCTCCAATACGGCCGATATTATCGTGGCCTCGGTGGGACCATACATGTTAAATACACGACAGCCCGGCAAAACCGAATTTATACTCTGGCGCAGCAGGTCATAGGTCAGCTTTTCAGCCCCGATAAATAAATATTGTAAGGTTTCAAGCTTTTTGCCCAACCCGACTAAGTAGGAATACTGGGTTGGAGTGACATGCAAAATAGTAATCTTGTTGTCGCTGATAAATTCAATACACGCCGCCGGGTTTATTAAAACCTCTTCGGCTGCCATGTACAATGCGGCTCCTGTGGTCAGGGTGATGAATATTTCCCATACGGACCAGTCAAAATAGTAGGAGAGATTTTGAATGGTGCGGTTGCCGGAGTCGATTGCCAGTTCCCGGTATCCCCAATGCAGCAGTTGGCAGAGATTGGCGTTAGTAATGGGAACTCCTTTGGGAAAGCCGGTGGAACCGGAGGTGTAGATTACATAAGAAATCCCCTCCCCGGAGGGGTGCCCAAAGGGCGGGGTGGGTTCGGGTACGGCACGCCGTGCCCCTACCCTGTTGGCGATTTCATCTATAAAAATCGTCTCGACCCGCGGATTTTCAATTCCCTCAATATCTTCAAACAAGCTGCGGCTGGTGAGCATTATCTTTATATCACAATCATTCAGGATAAAAGAGTTCCGTTCTTCAGGTGCGCGCGGGTTTAAAGGCACATAACCGCAGCCGGTTTTTAATATTCCCAAAATGCCGGTTATCATCTCCAACGACCGCTCAACTTTTAAGGCTGCCTGCCCCTCACCGGCGATACCTCGCTCCATTAGAAAAAAGGCCAAATCGCTCGATCTGTTATCCAGTTCCTCATAGCTGAGTTCTTCTCCGGCGAAAACCACCGCCTTTTGATTCGGGGTTTTTGCCACCTGGTCGGCAAACAATTGCACGATCGTCTTATCAATAGGGTAACCGCCTGCCTGTGGATTAAAATCAAATAATAACTGCCGTCTCTCTTGCTCGTTTATGATCTCTATCTCACCTAACGTTATGCCGCAGTCGCGTATCACTTCCTTTACGATGTTCTTGAAATAGGCGATATACCTCCTGACCGTCTCCTCTCTAAAAAGGCTAACGCTGTATTCCACTGTTATTAATAGAACCTCTTCAGTTTCTTGTTCAACTTGCTCTTCGTATCCTTCATACTGAGCGCTTCGGCCGGGTTTATCTTCGCAATTAAAAGTCAGGTCGAACTTGGCCACTCCGCTGTGATAGTTCAGGGGAGTTAATTTTAATCCCGGTATATCGACGCCCGGAATATCGATATTCTGCATGGCAAACACCACATCGAATAGGGGATTGCGGCCGGCATCCCGTTTTACCGCCACCTTCTCCACTAAATCTTCGAATTGATAATCCTGGTTCTCGAAGGCCGCGGTGGCTCTTTCCTTTACTTCTTCTAAAAATTCCGTGAATCCCTTTCCCCCGCATGGATAGTTCCGCATCGCCAGGGTATTAATAAACATCCCCATGATCGGGGTTAAATCTATATGTTTACGTCCCACGATGGGCGACCCGATGACAATGTCCTCCTGGCCGCTCAGACGGGATAACAATATATTAAAAATCGCCAGCAGAACCATATACGGCGTTGCATTTTGCTCAAGGGCCAGGATTTTTAAGGCTGCGGTATCTTCGCCACTAAGGGTGAATTCTATTTGTTTCCCGGCAAAACTCTGCACAATCGGCCTGAGAAAATCACCGGGTAGATCGAGTACCGGTATCTCTCCGGAAAATTCCGCAAGCCAATAGGCTTCCTGTTTTTTCATCGATTCTGCATCTTTACCGCTGTTTTGCCATTCGGCAAAATCCTTATATTGGATCCGCAGCGGCGGTAATTCATCTCCCCTATAAACAGACATGAAATCTCTTATAAATACACCAATCGAGGTGCCGTCGGAAATGATGTGATGCATATCTACCATGATAATATAGGCCGTTTCATCTTCTTGTATCAACCCGACACGCAGCAGCGGGGCCTGTGACAAATCAAAGGGCCGGGCGAATCGATTAACTAAACGATGATTGATGAATGATGAATGATGAGGTCCTTCGGGCACGGCACGCCGTGCCCCTAGATCTGAAAAATATTCGATTTTGAACTCGATATCTTCGCTGTCGTGTATTCTCTGCCGCGGTTCTCCATCCTTCACAAAAAAAGAAGTTCTCAAGCTTTCGTGTCTCTCGATTAATTTATTGAATGAGCGTTCAAGTTTTTCCCTGTGGATTTCACCCACTGCCCTCATTACACCGGACATGTTGTATATCACACTTTCATGATCCATCTGCAATAATATATATATTCTCTTCTGAGCCGGGGAAAGGGGATAATCGTCTCGCTTCTTCGCCGCTTTTAAACCCCGGTAAAGGCTCCGCTCTTTTTGCCCGATCAATTCAGCCAATCCTCTTATAGTGGGACTCTTAAATATTTTACCTAAGGGAATCTCAACATCGAATTCCTTATGTACCCGTGCCATTAAAGCAGATGCTTTTAATGAATGCCCGCCGGAAGCGAAAAAATTGTCATCTATACCGATGAGCTCATCAGAAAGGGTTAATACCCGGCGCCATATATCGACCAGCTTCGCGTCTATCTCGTTCCTGGGGGCCGCATATTGCCTGCCTGTTTCACCTATTTGTGGTTCGGGTAACGAGCGGGTATCGATCTTACCATTTGCTGTCAGGGGCAATTGCCCGATTGTAACAAAATAGGAGGGTATCATGTAATCGGGCAGAGTTTGAGATAAATATTCCCGCAGTCCGGCGGCATTTAAGGGTGGCCGGCTGCCGGGGTCGGCCCCCACCAGATATGCACAGAGGTACAACTCGCCGCCTTTATCCACGCGGGGTAGAACCACTGCTTCTTTTACCGCTTCATGCTCTAAAAGTTGATTTTCTATCTCACCGGGTTCAATCCGGAATCCCCGTATCTTGACCTGCTGGTCAATCCTGCCTAAAAACTCCACACTTCCATCCGCCAACCGGCAGGCCAGGTCACCGGTTTTGTAAATAAGTTCATAAGTTGAAAGTTCGTCAGTTGGAAGTTGTAGGGGCAACCCTTGCGGTTGCCCATCAAAACCAGAAGAGTCACGGGCAGGGGCAAGCCCTGCCCCTACATCCTTCTGATACGCAAAACTTATAAATTTCTCTGCTGTTAACTCCGGGTTGTTCAGGTACCCCGAGGCAACCCCGTCTCCACCGATAAACAATTCGCCGGGTACATACAGGGGCATCAACCGCAAATTCCTGTCTAAGATCAACAGTTCCAGGTTGGCAATGGGATAGCCGATGGGAATACTTGATAAACTTTTATAAAATCCCTGCTTCCTCCTTTCTATTTCCAATACTGCCGACATGATGGTGGCTTCAGTGGGGCCGTACATGTTAAATACCCGGCAATCGCGGGATACCAGGTCAAAGGTACGTTTCATTAAGTCGTAGTTCAATTTCTCCGCTCCTAGAGCCAGGCATTTCAAATGAGTAAGCGCTTTACGTGATTTGCCTGTGTCTACATTCACCAGGGCTTGAAAATGGGTGGGGGTAATATGCAGAACCGTAATGGCTTGTTTTTGCATAAATAGGAGTTGAGCTTCAGGGTTGATGATGACGTCATCGGAAACCATAATCAAACAGGCGCCGGAAGTAAGGGTGATAAAGATTTCCCAGACCGACCAATCAAAATAGTAGGACAGGTTTTGTAACACCCGGTCACGGGAACCGATTCCCATGGTTTTATACCCCCAATGCATCAGGGGAGAGAAGTTGTTATGGCGAATGGGCACACCTTTGGGTTTGCCGGTGGAACCGGAGGTGAAGATCACATAGGCTGTACTGCCTGACCCACCCTGGCCTGAGGGCACCGGATACTGTGCTTCTACTATATTTCCTTTGGCCTGCTGCTTCCTGCCTGTTTCGTCTATATATACTGTTTCAACTCCCGGACTTCTTAACGCATCAGCATCTTTCTCTAAACTTCGGACAGTAAGCAATAGATTGACACAACATTCGGTCAGCATATAAGCAGACCTTTCTACCGGGGCTTTTGGATTCAGCGGCACGTATCCACAACCTGCCTTTAATATGCCCAGAATCCCGATGATCATGTCCACGAACCGGTTCACCAATATGCCGATCAACTCATCCGGTTGTACTCCTTTATTCAGCAGGTAACGGGCCAACCGGTCGGATTCCCACTCCATTTCACCATAGCTTAAAAAAACATCCCGGTGTAACGCTGTCTTTCCTATATCACTATGCAGGCCGGATAGGGCGATATTCCCGGGAGTTTTTTCTGCCTGCTCGCCTACTAATTGTGGGATGGTTTTTTTTGTGGGGTAGTCTGCTTCCCTGGCATTGAATCCAAATAACAACTGCTGTTTTTCCTCGCTTGATAATATATCGATTTCACACAACGTATTACCGGGATTTTCACTTATATCTTTTAAAATGGCATAAAAATGACGGGATATTCCGTCTATCACATCTTGTTCTAAGGAGTCACTATTATAAATAAAATCGATTTCAATCGTATCGGATAGAGCTACCGCAACGGTTAAATCATAATTAGTCATTTCAAACATGGAATAAGAATCAATGGATAAGGGACCGTTTCCCATGATTTGCGCAGTGTTTAAGGGATAGTTCTCGATTACCACAATTGAATCGAATAACTCTTCCCGGTCGGCCAATAGACTGTACTCTTTTAAATTCACCAGCGGAGTCGTTTCGTACTCCTCTCTCACCTGCAATGTCTCATTTACCTGTTTCAGGACATGTTGTATTTTGTCGGAAAAGCCGGTTCGTACCCGCAAGGGGACCGTATTGATACACAATCCGACCAGGTTTTCGATTCCCTTTATTTTCACCCTTCGCCCGGACACAGTGGTTCCGAATATTACATCGTTGCTGTTATTATACTTTTGCAGTAGTATTCCGTAGGCACCGTAGATCAGGGTGGCTAAGGTTATCTTATTTCCTCGAACAAAACGCTCTAGCTTTGACCGGAAATTTTTGTTCAAGGAGATATGTAAACGATTAACTTCCGTTATCTCAGCAATCACGCGCCGCTTCACAGAAAGCTTCGCCGGTGTATCAAATCCGGATAAATAGTTCCGCCAGAAAATGTTTTGCCGATCATCATTCCGTTCCTGAATCCAGCGAATATAATCCTTAAACTCCGTTTTTGCAGGTAATACCGGTGGTCTCCGCTGTAACAGGTCATAATAGGCATGAAAAAACTCTTCCAATATGATGCCGTTACTCCAACCATCATAC
>JAGLQA010000515.1 GCA_023137075.1 Candidatus Aminicenantota bacterium | reverse complement strand
CTAATCTCTTCATTTTTTTTGGTTAAAATATAAGTTTTTGCTTCATCTCCAAGTAATACATATTTAAGTTGAAAAATGATTTTCCGGGGATTATTTATTCCTCTTACATCCAGGTAAATAGCCGGATCATTAGTCTCAAACCAATAATAGCTTTCCTTTTCGGAAAAACCATTCGTTTGATATTCTTTTATCCTATGCTTCATGCCCTTCCCATCAACGACGATACATTCTTTCAACCATAATCTTAAATAGTCGTTCACAGGATCAAATCTTAATCTTTCAATACCACTGTATTCACTAATATCAAATTCAAACTCCTCTTCTTGACCTGAGACTTCCTTAATTATCGACTGCGATTCACTCATTCCTTTACCAGTATCTATAAATAATTGTGCAACATAATGAGGTTCTAATTCATACACCTTATTATTTAACATATTAATTATCGAATCTCTCTCTCTCAGGACTGCTTCCTTTAAGCGGAATTCATCTAATCTTTTGCTAATCTCTTCATTTTTTTTGGTTAAAATATAAGTTTTTGCTTCATCTCCAAGTAATAGATATTTCAATCGAATGATTATCTTATTAGCATTATCTATGCCTTTTATCTTGAAAGAGATAATTGGATCATTGGTCTCATAGGTATAATCTTTGTCCCTTCTATAGGAATAATTTGAAGTATACTCAAGTACCCGATGTTCCTTATTCTTATCATCTATAATTACTATCTCTTCCAACTTTAACCTTACCATGTCATTCAACGGATCAAATCTCAACGCTTCTATTCCCTCGTAGCTGGCTACATCAAATTCCAATTCCTTTTCTTTACCTGATATTTCTTTAATTATTGATTGCTCCTCACTGGTTCCCTTTCCGGTATCTATAAATAACTGGGCAGCATAATGAGTTTCCATTTTAGAAATTTCATTATGCAATTTAGCAATGCACTCATCTCTAACATTTGTTAATCTATCAGAAGTATCCACTAGCAAAGAGTGCTGAATTTTATCCAATTTTCCATCCGAACATACAGCAATGGCGTATAGATTTTTTTTCTCGTTTTTAGATGGTAAAAACCTATTGTTCTTATATGTCAATTCAAATTCTACAAAATCACCATGATCTTTATCTTTGTCCCATATATATGAACTTGAATATATCTTCTGCCCCATTACTTTTACATTTTTAAAATATTTTCTAAGAAAGTCACTAAATTCACTCAAATAAAATTCTTTAACATGGAATCTATTTTTATTCTTCAAAACATCGGTATATAAAGATTTATTGGGAGTCGAGATTATTAAAACTCCCCCTGGTTTAAGCAATCGTTTCACTTCAGTTAAGAGTGTAATTTGATTTTTTTCATTTATATGTTCAATTGTTTCAAAAGACACAATTAAATCGAATATGTTCTTGCCTTTGATCGGAATATTATTAACATTACCCACAATAAATTCAAGATTATTATTCATATACTTCCGGGAAGCAAACTTTATCACATCATGGTCAATGTCAATTGCTACTACCTTTTTTGAATACTCTGACAATAAATAACTTCCATAGCCTTCACCGCAAGCGGCATCTAACACAATCTTATCTTTACAAAACAGGGTTGAATATAAATATCTATGCCAGTGCTCATAGCTTGTCTCAGGTGAATCTAAGTTGGTAAGGTATCTTTCACCTGTATATTTCATCTTAGGCTACTCCATTTTTCACAAACAAATATAGAAGCTATTAACCCACTGTATCCAGTATGTGCATAAATTGATGTTTTAAACATTTTTTTTAACTTAAAAACAAAATCATAGCCAAATTCATAGAAGACCAGGAGATCTTTTTGTTTAGAAAAATAATCACCATGATAAGATCCTTTTTTTATATTTATAGTTTCCTCCTTACTCTTTTTTGCTCTAATAACCGTAGGTCTTTCGATAAGATAAGGTACTGTAAATATAAACACACCTTGTGTTTTTAAGACTCTATTTATTTCAGTTAGAGCAATATTATAGTCCGGTACATGTTCCAATACATCTGACATTATGACTAAACAAAAAGTGTCGTTTTTATAGCTAAGTTTCATCAGGTTCTCAGAACTAATCCCGGAAATCGTTGAATTAAATTCAGAATAACTAAGATTCGGATGGCGTTTTAAATAGTGATGCAAAGGTCCACAATTATTTACTTCTGCAATAGACAATTGTCGGAACTGCTTATTATCTATGATATCCTTAAAAAACTGGATATTTTGATTGTATTTTAAATTTACAATTTCCATTATCACTTTTCCCAAATTCATTGCTCTCATAGAAGAAGAACAATTCTTACATTGACACCCCTCCCTATAGTTAAAAAATCTTTTTTGTAGAGGAGATAAATTCCAATCTTTAGCTAATTCATCACAAATAATGTCATTATGAATAACTTCCAGGAAATTAGCACATATAGGACAAATATGAACAAAGTCATATAGGGTGGCAAATTCCGTCTTTAAATTTTCTATATCCTCTAAAATTTGCTTAAATTTCATTATTCCACTCTAATATCAAAATTTTTCAATGCAAATGTAAAATCAAGTTTTGCTGCTTCCTCTGTCGAATTAACTTCAACAATATATGCATCATGCACCCAATGATGCTGTATATGATTTAATTGAGTACCTTCAGCGATTGCAGGTGAGAATAAATAGGAACCATTTGTTAAATTTGGAAAATTGAATTCAAAGCATACTATTTTCACATCACCCTTACGAAATTTATCTAAATTTAATCCTAAAATATAAGAATTGCACCCGGTTATATTTGCACTTAGCCTGTCTTTTAAAACAAATCCAACAATTGGAAATAAAATATCTTTTTTGATTTCAATTTTAACATAAAGTATTACTCTTTCCCCCCCTTTCAGAACTCTTATTTTTCTTGAAGAACCCTTTGAATACAAAGCCACACCTTTAATGTCCGCACCGCCCTCACCAAAAGAAGAACAACTGTTCACGTCATCCCATTCAATTTTATCCATTGTTGAATTTTTATGTTCATTTCCAGAAAATAAACTATTCTTTTTCCCTTCACTTGTTTCAGAATCAAAAATCATATAGGCAACATACCTTTTAACTATATCTTCGGGAGCCCCGCGTTGAAAGATCTCCCCTTCTTTTAACCAGATCGAACTGGAGCAAAATTTAATAATTGTTCCCGGATCATGAGAAACAAAAAGAATTGTTTTTTTTTTCTCTCTGAATTCATCTATTTTCCTGAAACATTTCTGGGTAAACCTTATATCTCCAACTGCCAGGGCTTCATCTATTATCAATATGTCAGGATCAACATTAATAGCTACAGAAAAAGCCAATCTAACATACATACCGCTTGAGTAGGTTTTAACCGGTTGATAAACAAAATCACCAATGTCGGCAAAGGAGAGGATATTATCTATCTTTGCATCTATCTCTTCTTCCGAATACCCCATCACCATCCCACTGAAATAGATATTTTCAATACCTGTAAGCTCAGAATTGAATCCTGTTCCCAGCTCTAATAGAGCCGAGACTTTTCCGTTAACGATCACATTGCCATTGGTTGGCGTAAGCACTCCTGCAATGATTTGGAGGATAGTGGATTTACCGGAACCGTTTTTGCCGATAATGCCGACTGTTTCCCCTTTTTTTACCTCAAAGCTGACATTTTTTAATGCATAGAAATCCTGATGATATCTTTTTCCAAAAGGGTTCAAGAATTCCTTTAAGAGATCAACGTGTCTGCTGTACAGTTTGTAGACTTTGGAAATGTTTTGTATGCTTATTGCTATATCCGACATTAGAATCGCCTTTTTGGTGTTTACAACACATCCGCAAAATGTGGCCTTAATCTCCTGAAAATAATACTTCCAATTGCAAAAACTAACAGGGTAAAACACCAGAAGTAGATTGTTAATTCAGGTCGTTCCCAGAACCAAACCTTATTAATCATCGAATCCCTGTAACCCATAGTTAGATAGTAAACCGGGTTCAACCGAAAAATGAATCGGTACTTTTCGGGTATCATTACAAGACTCCAAAATATTGGCGTAAACCAGAAACCAATCTGCAATATAATCTGTACGATCTGGGAAATATCCCTGAAAAAAAGATTGATTGCTGAAGTAATCCAGGAAAGCCCCAACACCAATACAATGGTCGCAAAAAGATAGTATATCAATTGTAAAGCATAAATACCAGGGATAATGCCATAGATGAGGAACATTAGAAATAGGAAAACAAGAAAAAAAAGATGGACTATCAATGCGGAGAGAATTTTTACAATAGGGAGCATGCTTACCCGGAATCGGACTTTCTTAACAAGATAGCTGTATTCAAATACGGAATTTGTAGCACTCAAGAAACTATCGGCAAAAAATAACCAGAGAATCATAGCCGATGCCAGCCATAAAATAAAAGGGAAATCACCCATGGGTTTGCTTTTGAATCCCAACTCAAAGACGCACCAAATAACCAGGATAAAGATTATTGGCTGGATAAAGGACCATAAAATCCCCAGTAAAGAACCCAATGATTTATTCCGAAAATCTCTTTTTGTCATCTTTAAAATTAATTTACGATTGAAATACAATCCTTTTAAAAATTGGAGAAACTCTTTGAAGCTCAAATATTTTTTTATTTTAATAAGATTCATTAAACGTTATCCTTATAATATGAGAGATCCGTATTTGTCAGGCAGCACTCTATTTATATCATATGAGTTAAAGCTCGTTCCCTTAGGAGGCAAGGTAGGCTACCGCCCTTAGGGCTTTAGAGCTTTTTATCTTGGCCATTTCCGCATGACTAACTCGAATTTCCCCATCTACCAATCGCCAGTTTAACTGGAAAATCACTATATATCATACCAGAAAAAGAATTGCAACTTTTTTTTGGGAAAAATTAAAAAATTTAATTTTTTTCATTCTATAATAAATGTCTGGCAACAGGGGTGTATTTTAATAGGAAAAAGTGCTCCCGGTTCCCCTTCCTTCCTTTAACTCCCGCCGGAGTAGAATCGATGACGGAGAAAAACAATTCTTCAATCTTTCTTTTTATATCATCCAGAATTTGTAACCTTTTTTCTTCTTCCTTTATAACGCCGCCCCGGTTGACGTCGCTCTTTTTGGCCTCGAATTGGGGCTTGATCAGGGCGATTATGTGGGCATCCGGGAACACCCTTAGTGCCGGGAGGATCCGGGTCACGGATATGAAGGAGACATCGATGGTGATAATATCCGGTTCATGACCGACATCCTCTTTTTTCAAATAGCGGGCGTTACCTTTTATCAATGTCAGCCTTTTATCCTTTTTTAAATTATAGTCCACCTGGTCGATATTAACATCGATGCCGGTCACCGCTTGCGCACCGTTTTTTAATACATAATCGGTAAACCCGCCGGTAGAGATGCCGATATCTAAGAATTTTCGCCCTTTTATATCCAGGGTAAAATCAAGAAATGCTTTTTCGATTTTGAGGGCGCCCTTCGATACATAGGGGTGTTTTTTTTTTACCTCGATACGGTTTTTTTCCGTCACGATCCTACCCGGTTTGTATTCCACCTGGCCGTCGACCAGGACTTCGCCTGCCATAATATAGGCCCGGACGTTTTCCCCGGGGAGGATTAATTCCCGGGCCGTCACTTCCGCGTCCAACCTGTTTTTTTTCATTAGCGGGCTATACGCAGGGCACGAAGGAAACACCGATAAGCGTTTCTTCTTCGATCTTATCGTTTTTCTTAAAATATCTCATCATGAGTTGAAAAAAATTACCCACCGGGGCTGCGGCGATACCGCCGTCTTTTAGTTGTGAAAATAGTTTCCCGGGGAACTTACCGGGCGCTGCCGTTATGATGATGCGGTCAAAAGGAGCAAACTCGCTCCAACCCTCCCGGCCGTTTCCGACTTTAAAACTGATATTGGCATAGCATAGTTTTTCATTTAGCAGGTTTTTCGCCCTTTCTCCCAATTCCGCAATAACTTCTATGGTATATACCTGGTCCACGATCTCGGCCAGCACAGCGGTCTGATACCCGCAGCCGGTTCCGATTTCCAGTACCTTCTCATTTCCTTTCAACTGCAGCAATTCCGTCATATATGCGACAATGTAAGGTTGGGAAATGGTCTGTCCCTTGCCTATCGGTAACGGACCATCATAATAACTACGGCCTTTCTCACTTTCCGGCACAAAAAGATGCCGCGGAATTTTTAGCATTGCAGCCAGTACGCCTTTATCTTTTAATCCGCGGGAGCGAAGTTGCCTGTCTACCATAATTTGACGCTCTAATTCAAAATTTTTTGTCATATTTTTCGTTTTCTATTGCCTGTCGCAAATTCTGAGAAGTTTAATTTTAATACACTTCCACTATCTTTTCAACCTGAACCGGAAATAAGTTGATAATAGTAATCTATTCATGGTATAATAAACCTGAAGCTGATTAACAAAGGTGCTTTGCGATGAAAATTTTTGCTGCAATTTTAATTTTTTTCACGATCTTTTTTTGCACATATATCATACTGACACAAGTAACGTTTAGTGACGATAGATCAGACCGGGAGATAAGTCCCCCACCTGCCGCAGATCCGGAACAAACGAACGAAAACTATATGATCCGGGAAGAGGAGGATCCGTTTTATTATGAACCGGATATTTTCTTGCGGAAATTGAGTCGCCGGAAATTACCACCCCTTTCTGAAAAAGAAAAGATAATCTGGTCCTTTAGATTAGCGGAAGCAAATCCATTTCTATGATTAAGAAATACCCCTGGCATTTTGTCTACCTGGTTTTTATAATCCTGGCCCTTACCAATATATTCCAGAAATTAGAGTGGAAATTTCCGACCGACGGGATTAGGTGGGAGAGCACGACGCAGGGACTTGTTTGTGTCAAAGCCCCGAAAGACAGCCCGATCAAAAAAGACGATATCCTCATCACGGTAAACAAATTCATTGTCACCGACATAATCGATCTGAATAGGGTCATCCGGGAAAAAAAGCTCTGCCGGTACGAGATTGAGAGAGACGAAATATTAAAGAATGAATTGGTCGATATTTTTTATAAATTTACTCCGCCTTCATATTATATCCTGGTTTTTTCGGGATTGATCCTGATTTTACTGACGCTCCGGGTCTTAAACACCAGTCTAAAACAAAAAAAAAGATTCTTACCGCCCCCTCTCTATTATCTTATGGGACTGAGTTTTGCCGGATTCCTGATCTTTTCGCCAACGGGAACATATAATGTAAGTGACTTTCTTTTTTTATTTTTAGAAAAAGTCTCGTTTATATTTTTTCCTGTTTTCCTGCTCCGGTATTCCCTCTACTTTCCGGTTAAGTCGATCCTTCTCAGGAAGCTAAAACCGGGGTTCATAAACCTGGCGATATACCTGGCCCCGTCGGTTATCTTGATTTTAAACATTTTTTTCCTGTTTAACAACCTGTTAGACCCGCACCCCGAGACCTTAACCTTAACGATCAACCATTTTAGAACAATCTCCTTAAGTTATTTTGCCCTCTATTTATCCATTGCGCTCATTTTTTTCCTGGTCTCAAACCTCAAGATGATTTTGAGGAGAAGCCAAAAAAAATTCCTGTTCCCCTTAATCGGGGTGTCGGTAAGCAGTATGGTGATGATTATATCCAGTTTTCTCAAACCGACGAACAACCTATATGCCAACCTGAGTTTATTTTTAATTGTATTCTTACCCTTGAGCCTGACTTACTACTTAGGCAGCAGACGTTTCACCGATATCGAAGAAATCTTGAAAAAAACGGTTTCGCTGTCATCGATTTTACTATTCATATTCGGGATTTACTTCTTACTGAGCAGCGATATTATGCAAAGTCGAATCATGGGCATCTTCTGGTCGATGGCCACCATTCTAACGGCGGGCTTACTCTTTAAGCCCATCGAAGAAACGGTTTCAAGATACTTCAACCGGATATTTTTCAGGGCTGCCTATAATTTCAAAAATAAATTGAAAGATCTAATCCAATCACTGCGGACGGAGAGAGATATATATTCGCTTTCAAAGAACTTTTTAAATACCATCAATAAAGGATTCCAACTGCAGCACAGCGCGTTTCTCATTCATTACCGGAAAAATGTATTTTATTCTCACCCCCGGAAGATAAAAGTAACTTTATCCAAAAATTTTCGCGGCGATCTTTTTAAGAAAGACAACCTGGTATTCTATCCGACGGAAGAGTTTAAACGGAGATACCCGAAAGACTACAAAACCATGAATGATATGAAGTGTTTCCAATTCCTCCCGTTAAAAACACAGGACAGGCTAATCGGTCTGGTCGTTTTCGGATTAAAAGAGGATGACACCTATCTTTCGGTGGAGGATTGGGATCTACTTTTCAGTATCAGTTCTTCATTAAGCTTATCGGTTGAAAATGCCTTTTTATATTCCGAACTGAAAAACCAGGTCAATGAAATCAGTATGTTGAAAGAGTTTAATGAAAATATAATCGAAAACATCAACTTCGGATTAGTGGTTTTATCGAGTCTCAATACCATTCAAACCTGGAATAACGTGATGGAGATGAAGTTTAGAATCCCGGCCGAGAAAGCCATCAACAAGAACGCACAAACGGTTTTTGATCATGAATTATGGAAGAAAATATATGAGAAAAAACAGGGCGTTTCAGCGATAAATAATGTTCTCATTAAAATCGACAAGGACGAACTTATATTTAATATTTCTATATCTCCTTTAAAGGATGACAGTGGGAAAATTATCGGAACAATCCTGGTTTTTGAGGATGTCACCGAGAAGGTTTTCATCCAGAAACAATTGCTCACAGCGGAGAAAATGGCATCCTTAGGAATATTATCTGCCGGAATCGCCCACGAAGTCAACACTCCCCTGACCGGGATTTCCTCCTATTGCCAATTCATATTAGACAACCCAAAGGACCCGGAGAACATCGATTTAACACATAAAATCCAGGAACAGGTAAAACGGGCAAACAGGATTGTCAGGGCATTATTGGATTTTTCCAGGCAGCAGGGTGAAAAACCCGGCGAATTGGATTTAAACAAAGTGATTGACAAAAGCATCTCCTTAGTTGAACATAAATTAAAGAAAAAGAATATTGATTTAAGAAAGGAGTATCAATTCACACGCAAGCTGTTCGGTTTTTTTACCAGGCTACAGCACCTGTTTATAAATTTACTTATCAACGCCAGTGACGCGGTTGAAAACTCACAGGGGATCATAAGGATAAAAAGCAGGGAATCGGGGAGCGACCTGGTTGTTTCAATTGAAGATAATGGTAAAGGGATTGCCCCGGCCGATCTCCCCAAAATATTCGATCCCTTTTTTACCACCAAAGCCCAGGGTAAAGGAACCGGCCTGGGTTTATCGATCAGTTTTAATATCGTTGAGGAGCATTTCGGTGAGATAACCGCTCACAGCACCATTAATCAAGGCACCACCTTCACCATTACATTCCCTTTGAAAAACCCTTTAAAGAGTATGAGAATATGAAAAAAAAAATTATTCACTTAGTAGACGACGAGAGTATCATACACGATATTTTCAAAAGAATATTTAAAGAGGATGAGTATCGCCTGATCCTCTCCGAGAACAAGAGCCAGGCCAAGGCCAAACATTTCCCCGATGTGGACGTAGTGATTATGGATTTAATGATACCCGGTACGAACGGTATCGAAATTTTTAAAGAATTAAAAAAAGACGACCCGGATATCAAGGTGATTTTTTTAACCGCTTTCGGCACCATCGAATCGGCTATCGAGGCCATGAGATTGGGAGCTTTAGATTATATTCAAAAACCCTTCAATAATGTTGAACTGGAATACAAAATTAACCGGGTCATCAAAGAGAAAAGCATGAACAAGGAGAATGTGCAATTAAAAAAAGCTCTCAGCCAGCGATTTTCATTCAAAAATATCATAGGAAAGAGCCGGGGATTGCTCAAGATCCTGGAAACTGTCGAGAGTGTTGCCAAAACCAACTCCACGGTATTAATCAGCGGTGACAGCGGCACCGGGAAGGAACTGATAGCCAAAGCCCTTTATCAGAGTTCGGACCGGAGAGATAAACCCTTTTTCTCTATCAACGCCAGTAATATTCCGGCCACGCTTTTTGAAAGTATGCTTTTCGGTCACAAAAGAGGCGCTTTTACCGGGGCCGAAAGTGATAAAAAAGGGATGTTTGAAGAGGCCGATACCGGGACGCTTTTTCTTGATGAGATTGCCACGTTAACGGACGAGACCCAAACAAAAATCCTGAGAGTTTTACAGGAGAAAGAGATTCAGCCTTTAGGGAGTAACAAAACGATCAAAGTGGATGTCCGAATCATTGCCGCCACCAATGTTGACCTGAAAAAGAAAGTGGAGAGCAATGAATTCAGGGAAGATTTATACTACAGGCTGAATGTGATAAACATTCACCTGCCGCCCCTTAAAGAGCGTAGGGAGGATATCCTGCTGCTGGCGGAACACTTTTTACCGAAATACGCGAAGGAGAACAAGAGAGATATCAAAGGTTTTGACCGCAGGTATATGAAATACCTGATGGATTACGATTGGCCCGGCAATGTCAGGGAACTTGAAAATGCGATTTTGCGGTCCGTTGTCCTTGCCAACAGCGACATATTGTCTCCGGAGACACTGCCCGAGGAGATAATCGGCGCTCCGAAAAGAGAATTCAAAAAGGGTGATTTTTATGAACGGATCGATGAATTCAAGAAAGATTTAATTCTCGATTCTTTAGAACGGAACAACTGGGTGCAAAAAAATGCGTCGGAAGCTCTAGGTTTGAAGCCGACAACCTTATCCGAACTGATGAAACGGTTAAATATACAGAAATGAGCATACTAAAACTACAGAAAGCCGTCCAGGCTGCCGGGTTCGACAGCCGGAGAAAGATCAGGGAATTGATCCGCGAGGGGAAGTTCAAAGTCAATGGCAAGGTGGTGAAGGATCCAAATTTCCCGATAGATCCGCGGAAGGATTCGGTAAGGCTGAGAAACAAGGAATTAAAAATCGAGATCGAAAACATCTCCTATTTTATTTTTAATAAACCTTACGGGGTGATTTCCACCCTTCACGATCCCCAGGGCCGGCCGACTATAAAAAATTATATCGCTAAGATAAAGGAGCGGGTGTACCCGGTAGGCCGGCTCGATTACCAATCAGATGGACTGATTTTATTATCTAATGACGGTGAATTAACCAATTTTATTATCTCCCCGCGAAATATGGTTCCCAAACAATACCGGGTAAAAATAAAGGGAGTTCTAAAAGAGGCGGAAATAACCAGGCTCATAACAAAAGGCTTATTTGTCGAGGGAATCAGGATCAAGCCCCTGAATATCCGGTTTATCAGGAAGACGGCGGGAGATAATTCCTGGTACAATATTACGATCCTGGAGGGGAAAAAGCATATTATCCGGAATATGTTCAAGTATTTCGGTCACCCGGTCGAGAAGCTTACCCGCACGGCAATCGGGACGATCAGATTAGGAAAACTGCCTCCCGGTCATTGGCGGGAGCTCACGGAAGAGGAGATTTCCCAATTCAAAAAAGAGTACCGTTTCTACCCTCATTCCGAAAGCTGAACACCTACAGGAATCTTAATTTTAGCCACGGATTTGCACGGATAAATGCACTCGGATTACTAAGTACTATTTTTATAACACAGAGAGCGCAGAGGGCACAGAGGCAAAAAAATTCTAATGTGTGACCCCGCAGGTCGCCCCGGATTTGCATACTAAATTCCTACTTCGGCAATGCTACTATCTACTTCAATAAATTCAATTGGTGCACCATTGTCTTCAATGAACGCAACAACTACTCCTGGACTTGGGCTGTTTGGTTCTATTATGATTTTTTTTACCTTTAATTGCTTCCTGGATACTATCGACTTCAAAGGCAATATGAGGAACCGTTTTAACCAACTCCGGATACGGTGCATCGTCTTCATATCTTGTCCACTCAACTCCGTATGGACTTTTTCCATAGCCACTGACATACATCTTTAGATGCTTAAGATGCCTTTCATTTTTTAGCTTGGCTTTAGTCGGTATCCCTAAATGATGATACTTCAAAGTCATATTCTTGGTGTATGTACTGGCGCCTAACAATTAATAGACGAAATTCGTCTTTTAAAACGTTCATGTTATGGAAATAACATATTCCATTTATAATGTAAAGTTTTTTCTGAGTTCGGGAAGCGTAGTAATTTACCTATAAAGGGGATTGACAAACCGGCTTTTTTATCACATAATATATATGCATAATAAATGTATGAGGAGTTTAGCATAATGAGTAGAGTAACAGTCAGTATGCCCGATCCGTTAGAAGATAAGTTAAAAAAATATGCAAAAAGTGAAAGAGAATCTGTTTCCAAAATTGCCGCTGAAGCTATCGATCACTATTTGAATGTAATGAAGCGACGTAAATTAGGTAAAAAAGTCCTGGATTTAGTAGGAAAGGCAAAGGTTTCCCCAAATACGATTAAAGAGTTGGAAGCGGGGAGAATTGACTGTGATAGTAGGATTTGACACCGGCTATTTCGTGCGTCTTTTAGAAGGAAATAAGACTGCTGTAAAAGTATGGGAAGATTTAACGGAAGGGAATATAGATGCGGTTGTAAGCCCTTTAACATTCTTTGAGTTAAAAAGGTTAGGATTAAAAGGTGAAATTGATAACAAGTCACTCGAAACACTTTTTGAAGCAATCGAAGGTATCTGTCATATAGTGTGGTTGAATGATATCAATATTCCTACATTTGCTGCGAGTATTTCTTATGGAACTGGAATTCCGGCAGTGGATTCGATCATTCTGGCCAGTTGTCTAACTATGAATACCGGGAAAATATACACAACCGATTCACACTTCGAGGCATATAAAAAAAAATCGATTTCAATTATTAAAATGTAGCCGCAGCAGTCTGAAAAAGTTGGGGAGGTGCGAAAGCGCTGATTAAAACCGGCATTCCTGCCGCGACAAGGAGAAGAGGATGCGTCGTTCCGTTTCAGGCATAAGTGCCTTTAAAATTCACCCATTTGCACCCACCGGCCACATTTTAACACTTGAGTTCACCTATATTTTTAAGCGATAGAAGAAAAATGTCAGGTGGAATGATTTGTTGTGTTATATCCATTTCTACCTTGATTGTCTCCTCAATGCTTCTATTGCATCGCATACAACATCCTTATTACTTTCTTTTTGCCACTCATCCCAAAAATTGACAGTAGCACTATTAGGCTTCAAAGTCGGTTCGGAAATTTTAATTCTACTTGGTAAAAGTGATGCGTCTCCAACAACCAAAGCTTCTCCAACATCAAGAATTGGCAGAAGCTCTGAAAAATTACCCAAACTATCAGGCAATAATCTTTTTATTACAGATTGATCTTCTGCGTTTGTCAGACGCATGGCTATAAAGTTATTACTTTGGCTTAGAATAGTACGATTAACTTCCGAAGGCCTTTGACTGATAACTACAAGACCTATGCCATATTTTCTACCCTCTTTTGCAATCCTTTCAAAATTTTCCAATCCAGCTTCTTCAACAGAACTACGTGTCTTCTCCGGCAAATAGAGGTGTGCTTCGTCACAAAAAAATGCCAATGGATGCCTATATTCTTTAGGTATCCACTGCTGAATAGAAAATATTACTCTAGCAACTAGACTCACCATTAATGGAAGTATATCAGAAGGCACTTCTGAAAAATTGATAATTTTCACACCCTTTTTATCCTGTAAACTACTAGAATGCAAAAGAGTTTTAGCGATGTTATCAATATAATCATATTCCAAAATGTCATCACTTTCATTGAAAAGAAAATTAAGCCGTTTATCATCTTTCTTCGTTTCAAGACGCTGAATAAATCGAGTCAATTTACCATGTAAGGCACCTTGTTTTTCACGACCAGAAGAACCTTTTACCATTTCAGTGTCCTTTGTCTTAAAATCTGCAAGTACATCTGTAATTTTATAAGGTATAGGGCTATCAATTGTAAAATTTGCTAGAACATCTGTCTTTCCAAGTTCTTTCAATTGTTCCCTTTTGTGTTCCACTACTGCGTTTGAAAATGCCATTGCTTGATTAGGTGCATTATTATCACTTCTATCAAGCATCATAGAAATCATCTCTTCGTATGTTAGAAGCCAATATGGAAGAAATAAGATGCCATCTTCAACACCATCATTTGGCCCTGCAATTTTAACATGCTGAAAACCATCACTTTTAAGAGGTTCATACTCTCCGTGAATATCAAATAGTATCGCATTTGCAGATGGTAATTTAGCCACTTGTTCTAATAGTTTTGCAGTTGTCCAGGATTTACCGGAGCCTGTGCTTCCAACAATCACCGCATGGCGTTGAAAAAACTTATTCCCGTCAAGCCATGCTTCAGCTTTTTCATCAAGAATATAATGTCCGATAGAAAGAGGATTCTTTTCATCAACAGCCAATTGCGAGATTGCTTTCATAAATGAAGTTAGCCTATCTTCGTCAAGCATATAGCAATCAGCATCAATTTCTGGAACTGTTTCTAAAGTTCTTTTGAATATATTCGACTTTGTGCCTAATTTATCTAAATGAGTTCCTATTAGAGTTGCTTTTACAACATTAATAATATTGTAAATTGGCTTATTCTCTTTATCAACTGATTCAATAGATGAATTCCTCATTATTTTTGTAACGAGGGCTATCAAGTGTTGACCAATTTTAGAACTTTGTATGACAATGAGGTGATTGACCTGCATTTTTTTGAGTTTTTCTTCATTCTCTATTTTTATTATGATGTTGGCAGTATCAACACTTTCAATGACTCCGATCTTTTCAGAAGAACTTTCCTCAAAATCAAAAATTCCCATTTTATTTTCAGACATTTTAATTCCTCCATTTACTAGAACCATAATTTATAAAATTCATCTAATTGCCAATAGCTTTCCGAAAATAATTCAGTTTCAGAAGACGAGTAATATACTTTACATCCGTTACCACCACCTTCTGATATAATTAGACAATTTCCGGTTATATTTTTTAGAAACAGTTCCTTTATCTTTGGCGTAACCTCTTTGGTTACAATTACTATCGGTTTTTTATTATTCCTGTTTTCATCAATTATAATAGGCTGTATATGTTCATCGTTGAATCCGTATCCAATGCAAAGATATGACGCTGAATTTCTTAAAGCTACATCAGCTTTAGATATTATTGTTCTGAATGGATCGACATGGGTTTCTCTATATTTCCCATTCCCAGGAGTAATAATTAGTGGAATATATTTATCAGATAGTTCTGATTTATTAAAGGATTTTAAAGACAAAATATTTTGATTTTCTTTATGTTTGAACCAATCTATTGAGCCATGAACCTTATAAAGATTTACCGCTCGTTTTATAAAGTTGTTTGAAAATTGAGTGAATTTTTGAATATAGTTTCCTGAAAAACCTGTGTTGTTTTTGCCATCAGCAAAATCAATGGCATATTCAATTAAACGATCATAATTTGTGGTCACAATATTTGTTGGGCCAGTTTTTTGTACAGACTTTTCAATTATATCAGTCAATGCGGGATAAAAATTTTCAGAGATAAATTTCGTTAATGCCACCTTATCTTTTCTTTCTATCAACTCCAATACAACCCAAATAATGTCTTCCTGAATTGCATCTTTGATATCCACATTATCAAGAGTGATTTCAAGATTGTTAGTTTCATTAAGTTTTTTAATCAAATTCTTCCATTGGTCATCATCTCGATATTTTCCTTGCAGTTTTGATTTAATCTCATCTGCAAGATTTTCCATTGATGGAAGTCCGTAAGGAATTGATGCACCGCTTCCAATCAATAAAGCCGGATTATTATTCAGGTGTTTTTGAATAGCAATTGTCAGCTTTTCAAGTTTTTTGTTTCTATCTTTATTCATAAATCAAATTCCATATTTCCCCTCTTTTCATATAACTATTAAATCAGCAGTGTGGCTTTTTCCGTTGTCCTTAATGCCGTTGTTAGTCATTTTATATTACAATTGTTTTTGAAATAAGAATCATTCCTATCAGCATTAAATAAAAAGGCCATATGGAAAATGAAAGTACTGATTCAAAAAAAATTTTGATATGATTTCCGGATGGAATGACTGCGTACAAATCAGAAGAAACAACTTCACTTCCATGTAATTTTTCTATGAAATTGTTGTATGTTTGTCGAAACATCCTCTCAAGTGCAAGATAATAAGTATCTAAAATGAGAAAAAGAAATGCTGGGATAATTGCTATTAGAGCATATTGAGGCTTACCTTTATCAGCAACAATGACAAGAATTGCTGAAACCAATGTAATACACCATGCTTTACAGGAAGCACTATTCGAGGCCATCCTCTGTATCACAGATTGTGTCATGCCTAAGTGCGATTGCACAGCTTGAGAATTTTCTTTATATTTTTCTACTTCAGCCATAATAGCCCTCGTTAGTAGCTATTTCTAATTTCAATAGCTTTTTCAATCCAGTCGGCCAAATTTTCCTTTATATGGTTATAGACGTATGTGCTTGTTGAATATGGAGGATCATACACTTTTACAATATCGGACATAGAATTATCACCGATTTTGTAAGCTTTGAATGGATTATCACCTTTTGTGGATTGTTCTTCATCACTATCTTTAAGATTATGAACATATACTCCTAATACACCTTTCCCATCTTCCCAAGCCTTCTTAATCTCGTACTTTATCCATTTTCTTCCAGCAGTTTTTGAGCCAATAAGGACTATTGCTACAGATTTTCCATTTAGTTGACCATCAATCCAATTTTGAATCTCTTTGTCACCACCGCTTTTGACATCTTCCCACTCATTGTCAGTTGCAGGCTTATTTCCTTCAATAACTCCCATGTTTCTTACTTAAGAAGCTCTCCAATTATCGGGTTTGTAGTGAAAACTGTAAAATGCTCGTCTTGCCATTTTATTCCTCCTTTATTTTTGAACAACAATTAATGGACGAAATTCGTCTTTTAAAACTTCCATGTTATGGAAATAGCATATTTCTTTTAAAATGTAAAGTTTTTTCCAAGTCCGGGGAGTTCGGGGAGCTTAATAAATTAACTGTCCCCCTCTTTTTTTACACCGTTGATCTTTTTCCCCATTTGTGATATGTTATGATTCTAACAGATCAAAAGGAGATCAGAAATGGTTTTTGTCGAAGCAAAAGTGATTGACTCAACTCACCTGGAGTTGACTAAACCAATTGGGATCCTTCGTGGGAGAAAAGTATTGGTGTCTGTGGCGGAACCCACCAGTGAGGGTGAGGAACGTGGTGATTGGTTTCACCTGGTTGCTCAGGGGCTGCAATCGGCCTATGGGGAGTCGGAACCTGAATATGAGACGTCATTGGTTAAGGAACCGAACCCGGAGTACCGCCCATGAATGAGGGCGATGTAATCTTAACTCAAATTCCACAGGCAGATGGCGTGATGAAGAATCGTCCAGCCCTCATACTGCGCGAAATGCCTCCCTTCGGAGATATGCTCGTCTGCGGTATAAGTACTCAAATCCATCAGTCCGTACCGGGTTTTGATGAAGTAATAACCGGCGCCGATGATGATTATTCCACCACCGGACTTGTTGCTGATTCTGTCATCCGCCTGGGTTTCCTCGGTGTAATTCCACACAGCAAGATAGTTGGCAGTATTGGCCGTGTGGCTTACAAAAGGCACGAGCGTCTACTTGTGAGGCTCAGTACTTACCTTACAAATAATCTTGAACGGATTCATGGCAAAAGCATGGGTGCCGACTCAAAATAGCATTTGGATTCGGGTACTTTGAAATTTTGATTTTTGTGAATTCCGGGCTGTGCGAATGTTTAAGAGATTCCAATTCACGTTCATGACGTTTTCTGTTGAAATAGATAAAAACAATCCATGACGCATTTATAATGCCAAATGCCCATGCAAAATATTCTGGATTATTGCTTATTATTTTGTATATTGTTTCCATTGGGCCTTATTTATTAGATATATCAATTAATAGACGAAATTCGTCTTTTAAAACTTTCATGTTATTGAAATAACATATCTACTTTATAATGTAAAGTTTTTTCAAAGTCCGGG
>JAGLQA010000514.1 GCA_023137075.1 Candidatus Aminicenantota bacterium | reverse complement strand
TATATCAATAAAAAAAGAAGAAAAAAAATGAAATATTATCGTACCCAGAAAGAACAAGAACTGGTGGTCCTGGTTGGATTGTCACGTAAACCGGGCAATAAACGGGAAACGGAATCCCATTTAAAAGAGCTTGCTCTTTTGACGGAAACAGCCGGTGGAAAACCGGTAAAACGCTTCCTCCAGCAATTGAACCGCCCGCACCCGGCCACCTTTGTAGGCCGGGGCATGCTGGATAATATTGCGGGCTATGTGAAAGAAAACGACATCGATACGGTTATCTTTGACGATGAATTGTCTCCATCGCAACTGCGGAATATCGAGACAGTACTGCAGTGCAAAATCCTGGACCGCACCAACCTGATATTGGATATTTTTGCCGGCCGGGCCCAAACCGCTCATGCCCGGATCCAGGTGGAATTGGCACAATACAACTATCTTTTACCCCGGTTGAAACGGATGTGGACCCATTTGGAAAGACAGCAAGGGGGCATCGGTTTGCGTGGCCCGGGTGAACGGGAGATCGAGACGGACCGGCGGATAATCCGGAAAAAGATAACCCGGCTGAAGAGGGAATTGCAGCGTATCGACAAGCAGAAAAGCACCCAGCGAAGGAACCGGGGTAGGTTGGTACGAGTGGCCTTAGTGGGCTATACCAATGCCGGTAAATCCACCATACTGAATCTTTTGAGCAAGTCCCGGGTTCTGACCGAGAATAAATTGTTTGCCACCTTAGACACCACGGTGCGCCGGATGGTTATCAAGAATCTTCCATTCCTCCTGGCCGATACGGTGGGATTCATCCACAAACTGCCCCATTTTTTAGTGGAATCCTTCAAGGCCACCCTGGATGAAGTCCGGGAGGCGGATTTGCTGCTTCATGTTATCGATATCGCCCACCCGGATTTCGAGGCCCAGATTCGGGTAGTTTCGTCCACCTTAAGAGAGATTGGCGCCGGGGACAAACCTGTATTTACGATATTTAACAAGATCGATATCACAAACGGAAGCGGCGCGGAGGAAAATAAAACCCACCCGCCCATACCGGCGCCGCCGGCTTTAAATGGCGAAACCTCGATTTACATCTCCGCCGTAGAAAAGATCAACATCGATATGCTGCGGCAGGAACTCTATGAACGGGTAAAAGAAATCCATATCACCCGTTACCCCTACAACGATTTTCTCTTTACCTCATTCGATATACCCTAAAGACCTGAGATTCTCTAACTCTGCTTTAGGCAGTTTCTTTAAATCCACCGATTGAGCGGTCCTTTCCAGGTTATCGAAATCAATCAACCAGTTAAGGAGTTTAGATCTGAAAAATGTTTTTATATCTTCATTTTCCTTTAATACAGCTACATTCCTGAACCGATCGACCTGTAAATTGTAGAGTTTTTCCTCCTGGTTTCTTTTCAAACAAATGATATAATACCAGGACCTCCAGCGGATGCCGATAGATGGCGATATGCCGAAAGTAGTTGAAAAGGCAAATGTATCATCCTCATTTTTTATTTTTATACATTCTAACAAACTTTGACCGTCAAAATATCTATTTACTCCAAACAAAGCTGCAATAGTCGGAAATATATCGGCCAATTGAACGATTTTTTCTATACTTCCATATAATTTCATTTTTTTGGGAAACTTCACGATCAAAGGAACACGGCTGGTTTCCTCGTATACATTATGGCCATGCCCCCAGGCTTTATGTTCATATAGAGCTTCTCCATGATCTGAAGTAAATATTATAAGAGAAGAATCATACAATCCCTTCCTTTTTAAGGTTTTGCAAAGGTCTCCCACTTTCGAATCTACATTTCTTATCGTGGAGTCGTAGTCATCGATTACATCCTGTACCTCTTCAAGGGTAAAACTGTGTCCCTCACCCATAAGTTTTCTCATTTTAAGAATCACCCGGTCTTGCTTAACCCGGCTCTTTTTCGTTTTAAACATATCTAAAAAAGGCGGCGGCGGTATAATCGGAAAATGGGGTTCTCTATAATGTATGTAAGCAAACAGGGGCCCTTTCTTATCGGTCCATTTATTGAAGAATTTTAAAATATTTTTCTCCAGGTATCTTGGGTCTTCCCAGCGCCAAAAGAGTTTTCGGTATTCGTCTACTCCCTGTCCAAAACCAAAATGCCTGGAGATATTACCGGCTTCGGTCAGGATTGTAGTTTTATAACCATTCTTTTGTAAAAATTCCGGGAGCATAAAAAGACCTTTGGGAAGTCGATTAGTGAGCACGCGTAATTTATGCCTGCGCGGGAAAAAGCCGGTGAATATTGTTGCCACACTGGAGCGGGTAAAGGTGGCATTCGCATAAGCATTTTCAAAAATTACTCCGTCTTTGGCCAACTTGTCTATATTGGGCGACGTTTTGCGGTGATAGCCATATGCCCCTAAATGATATGCCTGACATCCGTCAACTAAAAATATAAAAACACCTGGTTTTTCGTTCAGTAACTTTTTATTTTTTTTTCTTTTATCGTTGCTAATATTCTTTCTAAAGGTGTAGCCGGTAATATTAAATTTCCCTGAAACAGCAGAGATTTGTAAAAATCCCAATGCCTGGAAATTAAAAGGATACTTTATCGAGGATGAAAGAAATCCCGGCTTTAAATTTTCCTCCAGGATATTCTTTTTGCCGTTTATAAATTCAACTTTTCTTATACGCAGTTCTCCTTTCCCTATGAATGACATTATACCGGAACCGGCCGGATGAAAAAGGGTAATCTTTTCACCCTCCGGTAAATGGAAATGGGGTTTTGCTGCGGTAGGCTGTCCCGCAATTTCTACTGCTTTAATTTTTAAGTGACTTTTGGCCTTTTTCCTGAATTCGATAAAATTGAATCCTCTTGACAGGGTAATCCTGGTCTTAAATAGCTCCCATCTACCTGTGGGGATTAACTCATTAGTGTGTTTGTTATTAATATAAAGGTAAACATGTGAACCTTTAAGAAAATAATTTATGGAAATATCTTTTTCTTCCTCTTTTTCCCTCCATAAGATAAATTTTGCAATGTTTTTGCGGGCTGTAAAAAAATCCTCTTCTATTTTGAATCCACTCCAGAGATGCCTTGTCCCGGACCCCGTTTCTATCTCGTACTGGTCTTTTTCCCATAAGATAGTAGGGTCGAGTTTTTTTAAACCCGGTTTTTTTTTGCAGTTATACAAGGGAATTAATAAAAGAAACAAAAGAAATAAGCTTATCAAATTCTTAATCATAATTGTATTTTACCTGGCAAATGTTTTATTTTCAAGAGTTGTATAAAAAAAATCAACATTTCTTTCCGGCCCTTTTTGTTTCCGGCTTTGCAGGGTTGTGGAATAGTTGATTAGTTGCACCAAACCTTTTTTTTTAGCTGATTATATAATTTCACCGGAAATGGAAATGG
>JAGLQA010000513.1 GCA_023137075.1 Candidatus Aminicenantota bacterium | reverse complement strand
TTATAAATTTTAATTGAGGATTTTGTTGTGAAATACCAGAATAAAACCAAAGCACAACTTATCCGTGAATTAGAGAAACTTCAGCTACAGGTTGCTGAACACCGGATGTCAGAGCAAAAGCATAAACGAGCTGAAGAAAAACTGAAAGAGTCCGAAGAAAAATTCAGAAGTTTTGTGGAAACATCGGATGATCTGATATTTCGATTGACCAAAACAGGTTATATCCAGTATGTCAGCCCCAGGGTGGAAGCGCTTTACGGTTATCAACCGGATGAGTTGATAGGGAAGCATCTGAAAAATACCACACCTGTTGCGGAAATTCCAAAGGCCCTAAAGGCGATTAATGAGGTTCTGCACGGAAAAACAATTAAGAATTTTGTAATAAATCAAAAGAAAGAAAATGGACAAATTTTCCCGATGGAGATTAACGCCGTTCCGGTAAAAAAAGATGGAAAAATTATTGGAGTCCAGGGGATAATGAGAGACATCACCGGACGCAAGCAGGCTGAACAGGTTTTGCGGGAGAGTGAGGCACAAAATCGCGCCATTTTAGAAGCGATACCCGATCTTATGTTTTTAATCAGCAGGGATGGGGAATTCTTAAGCTATGAGGCGGCAGCTAAAGATCTCTATACAGATCCCGCTCAGTTTTTAAACAAGAATATATATGATGTATTGCCTAAAGAATTGGCAGAACTGACCATGCACTATATCCGGCGTTCGTTTGAAAGCGGTAAAATACAAATTTTTGAATATCAGCTTCCAACAGGAAGTAAAGCATTTGATTGGGAAGCCCGGATGGTTAAGGTGAGTAATGATAAAGTCCTCTCTATTATCCGTGATGTCACCGAGCATAAACAGGCCGAAGAGGCTCTGCGGGAAAGCGAAGAAAAATACCGGAATTTAATACAACAATCCAATGACGCCATATACCTTCTTTATAAAAAAAGATTTGAGATTATTAATGAAAAATTTCAGGATATATTCGGATTGACTTTAGAGGAGGTCAATAAACCTGAATTTAATCTTATGGACCTGGTGGCGCCAGAAAGTAAGACTTTAATTGAAGAGAGAGAAAGACGTTTAGCAAACGGGGAAGAGCTTGAACCAATATATGAGTTTACAGCCATTACAAAGGACGGCAAAGAAATAGAGGTGGAGGTATCAACTTCACATATTAAATATAAAGGAGGTATTGCCACCCAGGGCATTTTACACGACATCACAGAACGTAAAAGTTTGGAACAGCAACTCCGTCATTCAAATAAAATGGAATCGATTGGCACACTGGCCGGCGGCATAGCCCATGATTTTAACAATCTGCTTACCGTGATCAATGGGCATGCTGAAATGACCTTAATGAAATGTGAAAAAGACCATCCTTTGTATAAAAATATTGTTTGGATTTTACATGCCGGTAAAAAAGCGGAAAATTTAACCAGGCAGCTATTGGCCTTTAGCCGGAGACAGATTACAGAACCCAAAATCATTGATATAAATATATTGATTTCTGATTTGGATAAAATGATGCGCCGTCTCATCGGAGAAGACATTAGCATGGGAATAAACCTTATTCAGGATATTGCTCTTATTAAAGCCGACCAATCACAAATCGAGCAAATTATAATAAATTTAATAGTAAATGCCAGGGATGCTATTAATCAACGGACTGATCTGGCCTCCGAGAAGAAAATCACGCTTGAAACCGACCAGGTTTACCTTGATGAATCCTATGTCTCAAAGCATGTGGGCAGCCAAACGGGTTTACATATCATAATATCTGTAAGTGATAACGGTATCGGTATGGATGAGGAAACTAAAAACAAGATATTTGAACCGTTTTTTACTACGAAAGAAATAGGCCAGGGTACCGGTCTTGGCCTGGCAACCGTTTATGGGATAGTAAAACAAAATCAAGGGAGTATTTATGTTTACAGTGAACAGGGACAAGGCACCACTATAAAAATCTATTGGCCTTCCACTGAAGAGAAAAAAGTCTCTGATGTTACGGAAAAAACAAGTGAAGATAAGCTGGCGGGGAATGAGACTGTTTTACTTGTTGAGGATGATAAGGGAGTCATTGATTTCGCCTATGCGGTTTTGGAAGAATTAGGCTATAGTGTTTACCGAGCTTCAAATGGTAAAAAAGCTTTAGAATTAACAAGGGAAAAGAATATACAGTTTGATTTAGTCATCACAGATTTAATAATGCCCGAAATGAACGGTAAAGAATTGGCCGCAGCTTTAAAAAAACTGTATCCGGAAATTTTGATTATCTTTACTTCGGGCTATACAGATAATCATATTATACACAGTGGCCCACTTGATAAAGGCGTTAATTTTATTCAAAAACCCTATTCCGTTCAGATGCTTGCACAAAAGGTTCGGAAGATTCTGGACAAGAAATAGAGCAAAGGCTGATTCCTTCTTATCACCAGCAATTCTAATTTTAAGCTTTATTATTTACTAAA
>JAGLQA010000512.1 GCA_023137075.1 Candidatus Aminicenantota bacterium | reverse complement strand
TGGCGTTCCATCAAGCCGTTGGCCGAGGCCCGCACAGCCCGGGCCAGGATCGGGTCCGCGGCGTCCACCAGGATGGAAATTTCCGCTCCCCGGCCGCGGTAATAGGAACGGGTGTAATCAGGCGGGACAACTACCACGACCTGGACATCCCCCTCTTGCAGCAGGTCCCGCGCTTTATGTTCACTGTCTACTCGCTTACATATACGAAATGTCTGGGTGGCTTCCAATTGGCCGATTAATTGCCGGGAGATAAAGGAGTTGGAATGATCCACCACCGCTGTTTTTATATTGCGTACATCCTGGTTAATGGCATAGCCGAACAATAGTAATTGCACCGCCGGTACGCCTACCACAAATCCCATGGTCAGTACATCCCGCATCAATTGGCGAATCTCTTTTCGTGCCACGGAAAAAATTCGCCGCCATGAAGCCATAAAATTCGCTTTAATTTGTATTCTCATTCGTCTGTTTTAATATTCGCTAACGACTCGCCTTGAGTCAGGGCCACAAATACGTCTTCCAGGTTGGGTTCCGAGGTTTCAGACAACCGGACGGTAAATCCCTGGCCGCTAATCTCCCGGGCCAGCCAGGCTGCCACCTTATCGGAAGCAGGCACGTGGGGCGCCGTTAAAATATGGAGCCGGTTCCCCATGGGGGTTGCGCTGGAAATTTCCGGTTTTTTGCTGATGAAGTCCAGTACTTTGTCCAGGGGCCGGGCATCGATCTCGATGATGCGGCCCTGCAAGGAAGATATTAAATCCTGGGGTGACCCCAGGGCGCTCTTTTGCCCGTTCCTCACTAAACACAACCGGTGACAGCGGACAGCTTCATCCATGTAATGGGTGGAAACCAGGATGGTGGTGCCTTCAGCAGCCAGGTCAAACAGCTTCTCCCAGAATAACCGGCGGCTGTCCGGGTCGACACCGGCAGTGGGCTCATCCAGGAAAAGCAGTTCAGGCTCATGGATCGTAGCCGCACCTAAGGCCAGTCGCTGTTTCCAGCCCCCGGAAAGGGTGGAGGGGAACTGCTTCCTGCGGTTGCCTAAGCCAAAGGCATCGATGACCTCTTCGATTCGCCCTTCCCTGATTCTCCGGTTAAGGCCGAAGATCTCGGCGGCAAAATCCAGGTTTTCCTCTACCGTCAGGTCCTCATAGAGGGAGAATTTTTGCGTCATATATCCCAATTTTGACCGCAGTTGATCGGCATCTTTCGGCATTGAGAGTCCCAATACCTGGGCTGTGCCTTTTGTCGGGGAAAGCAGTCCCACTAACATGCGGATCAATGTCGATTTTCCCGCGCCATTGGGTCCTAAAAAACCGAATATTTCACCCCGGTAAACGTCTAAGCTTAAATTGTCCACGGCTTTCAAGGGCCCGAAAAATTTGGTCAGGCCGCGGGCTTCAATCACTCTGTCTTCCAGGCGATGCTCAACCATCTTTTTTATCCGGGTTGTTCCGGTCGTTTTCTACGTCCTTTTGGGATTTGTCCGCGACCTCCCCCGCTTTGTCCAGGGGCAGAATTACGCGGGCCGGGATGCCCGGGGGCAGGTCCCGTTTCGGATCGATCAGGCGGATCCGGGTCTCATAGACTAAATGGGCCGTCTCTCTCTCAGTCAGTGCATAATGGGGTGTGAATCCCGGTTTACGGGAAACATGTTCGACTTTTCCTTTGAACCAGGTCTTGATTCCTGCCACTTTGACTTTTGCTTCCTGGCCGAGACGAATCCGGGCAACCGCCCGGGTGGGCAGCCAGACCCTGATCCAGGGAGCTTCATCGGAGATTACCACGGCCACCACGCCTCCGGCCGGAGCACGTTCTCCCACCTCGTAAGGTAGTTGATCTAAAAAACCGGAAGCCCTGGAGCGAATGGTTAGATCATTCAGGCGTTTTCTTCCCTGGGCTATGCGCGCCTCTTTTTCGGCCACAAGGGAGATCGCCTCGTCCCTTTTTCGTTTAGCTTTGTCGTAAGCCTGGGTAGTTGCAATCTTTGCCCTGCGCAGCCTGTCCTGCCTTGAAAACTCACCTTTTGCCTCTTTCAGCAGGGCGTTGGCAGCGGAGTGAGCGGCTTCGTGGGCTTTCAACTCGGCAGCCACCACTTCGGTATCCAATTGTACAATAACCGTGTCTTTTTTCACCTGTTCACCCACTTGGACAGGAAGGTCTACGATGATTTCCGAGATTGGAGCCGATATTTCCAGGGTTCGTCGTTCCAATATTCCGGCTAACTCAAGCTCATTTTCCACACCGCAGCCAATCATTAAAGCAACCGTCGCCAGGAGTAATAAATACGCACCTTTTGATTGGTTAATCTTAAACATGGTTAGATTTTAGAAGATAATAAAAGGGTTGTCAATAGATTCCGGAATAAATTTTATTCTTTATTAAGGTAAGCGGTTCACTTTTTTTCTTTTCTTAAAACTTCCTTGATTTGCTCTCCAAGGCCTGGAGAATTCTTATTTAAAGTTAACGTGTAGGTGGAGGTAAACTCGCTTTTATTGCCGCTGTCATCTACTGCCTGGACACAAAAATAGATGTTGGGCTGCAGCGAACCGGGAAAAGGCGGACGAAGAAAGGTAAAACCGGTTGATTCGGTGACTGCAGTCCGGTTCAGGAGATCTGGAGAATAACCGAACTTGATATTGTAGTGGCTGAAATCGAACTCGTAATTCGGGTCCCATTGAGCATACACCCGGTTGTGGAGGCTTAAAGCGCTAATGTTTTTGGGAATGGATGGGAGAACCGACAGCATTTCGGGCACAAAGAGCCCGGTAATGACATCATGCCCCAGGGGGCTGGGGTGCTGACCGCCATCCGGATCCAGATGGGGCTCTTTTCCCCTGTCTTCAATTAATTGTTTCCAGCCCTCCGGGGGCTGGTAATTCATAAAGATAGTATAGGTGTCAATATATTTAGTGCTTCTTGAATTGGCAATGTCAATAATGCCGGCGTTAAATGCCTGTATGTTCGCGTTTACCCTGGGAATATTATAGCGGTCCCTCCTGGGGGGGATGGTGGTGATTATCACCTCCATTTGATAGCCCAATGCCGTATCTACAATATACGCTAAGTTTGAGAGCGAATAACCCAGGTCGAAGTAACGGGAGTATGCATCGTTGGTGCCCAGCATAAGAAGAAAAAATTTTGCGCTGTAGTAATTCAGTTCGTATAATCGTGCCACCCCCACCTCGGTGGTGTCACCCGGCTCGCTCAGGTTATAATAGTCAACCGCGTCTTCCCCGTAATCCGCGTCCAGGGTCTCCTTGATTTTATGCGGAAAGGCCAACTCCGGGTGGTAGTACGTGTTAGTCGTATCAATGGGCATGTAGCTCATACGCACCTTGCCCCAGGTAATACTGTCCCCGTAGGTAATATATGTATTGATATCCCTGGCGGATAATTCCCGGGATGCACCGGCACCCGGCCTGATGATTTCTGTTTTTTCGAGCCGTTTTACTTCCAGGGTTTCCGGGTTAAAGCGGTACCGGTATTGGTGATAGAGGGTTTTACTTTCAATGATAACCCTCTTGCCTTTATCATCCTTGAAAATATGGAATTTTGTTTCGTGTGCCGGGGTATTGGTAATATTCTTGATTTCCCCGGTTAAAAAACTATAACAGAACAAATCATAATTATCCGAATTATTGGCTTTGAAAATCAGCGCCACTGGAAAAGAGTCTTGAAAGATGATTTTGCGGTCGCGGGTGATATGTTTGAGGCTGCCGGATACAAGAACCCGGCTGAAATCCGTTCTCGAATCATACAGGCACACACTTTCACCGTTACCTTTATAATTAATCCAGGTAACGTAGAAATGGTCTTCATGAACCTCGATTTCAGGATACATATTTTCACCGGGCATATCCAGGCTTAGATTTTTTTCCGATCCACCATGATGAAGTATTATATCGGTTTCATTCTTTTGGTAGGATACGCGAACAGTTACTTTATAATCCCTGCCGTCCGCCCGGAAAATTTCCTGCTGATCTTCCTCGTAGGAGAAGAGAACCGGGGTTATAAAAAAAATTGTCGCTAAAAGTATCGATAAAAAGCAAAAGAATTCGTTTCTTTTTTTCATGAAAAAATTATATCAGAATTTGTCCCATTTTTCAATTCACGTTGTGGGGTTCGATGTGGACGGAGATGAAGGAAGCGCTGCCGAAACGCTCTTTCAATTTTTTTTCGAGTTCGGATGAGATGTCGTGCGCCTCTTTAATGCACAAAGAATTGTCTACTTCTATGTGGATATCGAGGGCCACATAACTGCCGATGCTCCTGGTTTTCAGGTTATGGGGATTTTGCGCTCCCGGAACACCGGCGGCAATCCGGAGGATTTCGTTCTCTATTTTCTCTCCTAAGGATGCCTCCAGGAGTTCATTCAAGGTTTTTCTTAGTATTTTGATGGAGACTTTTATGATAAAAAAACTGACGAAAATCGATGCTAAGGGGTCTAATATCACCCATTTATGTCCTAAAATAACAGCGCCTCCCACGCCTAAAAGGGCACCGATGGAGGAGAGGGCGTCGGAGCGATGGTGAAGGGCGTTGGCGACGACCGACTGGCTGTTGATCGCGCGGCCTACTCGAACCGTATAGTGGTAGAGGAATTCTTTTACTCCGATAGAGAAAAAAGCGGCAAAAACAGCGACCCAACCGGGTTTTGTTAAGGCGCCGCCATTTAAAAATTTAATGGTTTTATCGGCCCCGGCCGCAAACAGGCCGATGCCGGTTAATATCAATATAAAGCTCAGGAATATGGCTGACAGGGTCTCGAATTTTCCATGACCGTATTTATGGGTTTTATCGGCCGGTTTTTCCGCAAACCGTATCCCGGCTATGACCAATATATCGGAGGCAAAGTCCGAAAGGGAGTGAATGGCATCGGCAACCAGGGCGCTGCTCCTGCCCCAAATCCCGGCGGCGAATTTCAGCAGCACTAAGAATATATTGGCATAAATCCCAACCTTCGTAACCTGCATGGCTGCTCTATAACGTCCGCTTTTATTCATCATAAAATCTTCTTAAAGTTAAATCAAAGGATATAGGGAGATTTAACTTTTGTCAACTTTTTCAGATCAGCCGATTTTGTGGTATAATAATAAATACGATCCAGGAGTAATGTGTGATTTTAGACAGAAACAAGAAGTATAACCTGTTTTTTCTCTTCGTTTGCGTGGGTTTGGCGCTCTTTTTTATCAGCTTCAAATACCTTCATATCGAAACTGATTTGAAACCAAGCGATTCCTGCCCGATCTGCACCTTTGAAAAAACAGCCAGCCTCTTCCACGCCGTTTGCTTCACATTACTCTCCCTGATTGGCCTTTACCTCATCGCCATCAGGATATATATGGAAGAAGCAACACGAAAAATATCCCTTTTTAAACATATATTGGGGCAGAAAGCGCCTCCTCCGGCTGAAATCTGAATTTTAAACTCTAAACGTTTTGAAAAATCTCTAAATTGAAATTTAGTACAGCTCAGGAGGATTCATGAAATTCAAATTTTTAATCGCTATAATATTAATATTCTTCACAGCCGGGACGGCCCGGGGCCAGGAGACCTTAACGGTAGATCAATGTGTTACTATCGCCCTGAGGCAAAATCCCCTGATCCGGTCATATCACCATCAATACCGGGCGTCCATCGCCCGCGTTCGCCAGGCCTACGCCTTTCCTCAACCCGAGATCAGCTTAGATTACGACCTGCAGCCGAAGCTTTTCGATATTGCCAATTCCGATGAAGCCTATATCGGGATCAGCCAATTGATCGAATTTCCCGGCCGGCGCTACTTGCGCGGGAAGGCAGCAAGTAAAGAAGCAAAGGAATTTTCTTGCGATCTGGAACTGGTCAGGCTTGATCTCATTTACCGGGTTAAGAAAGCCTTTTATGAACTGCTGCTGGCAAAAGAAGAAGGAAAATATGCGGAAGAAAATGTCATCCATGCGCAGGATTTTCTTTCCAAGGCCAGGGAAAAATACGATTCCGGGGATGTGTCCCGGTTGGAAGTGCTGAGGGCCAGAGTGGAAGCAGCCGGGGCAGAGAACCTGAAAAAAGTGGCAATGAACCGGGTCAAATTGGCCAAATCGAGCTTGAACTTTGTCCTGGCCCGGGATAAATTCCGGCCTATCAACATCGTGGGTTCATTGAAAAGACTATTCCCGGCCCTGGACTTAGACAAATTGGCAGCCAGGTCCAGGCAATTGAGACCGGAAATCAAAAAGGTAAGGTTCGCTTTAGAGAGGGAAAAATTAAACCGGGCCCGGGCCTATTTAAGTTACCTGCCCGATTTCTCTTTAGGTGTCTCCAGGCACAGGATAACGAACGAACCCACTACCTGGGATGTCTCCCTCTCTTTCCAGGTGCCTCTTTTTTTCTGGCAGAATAAAAGAGGAGAGATAAACGAGGCAGCGGCAAACGTGGCAGCTAAAAAAGCGGAGTTAACATATACCGAACTTTCTATCTCCTTAGAGGTGGAAAACGCGTTTTTAAATGCCCTTTCGTTCCGGGACCGGATCGAATTTTTCGAGAAACAGGTGCTGCAAGAAGCGGAAGAAGTATACAATATGTCGTTGATCAGTTATAAAGAAGGCAAGATCGGCGGCATAGAACTCATCCAATCACGAAAAACACTCATCGAACTCAAACAAGCCTATGCCGGGACATTGTTCAATTACCAATCGGCCCTGGCTGAGCTTGAAAAATTTGTCGGTGGTCCGTTAGAAGGAGGAAAAAATGATTAAAAAGACATTAGCCATTATACTTGTCGGCCTGTTTGGCCTTTTATTTAATGACTGCGGTAAAAACCCCCACGGTCAACCGCGGCACGGCGAAAAAACAGTGAGCGGAAAAGCATCCGGCCCTTACAACGAAAGAATAGGGGGGGAAAAGGAAATTTTAGATAAACAGGTGATTCACCTGAACGGTGAAACCCAAAACCAGGTCGGCATAAAGACGGCAGTGGTCAAACCCGGGTTAGTCAAAACGACGCTCCAGGCCATGGGAAAAGTATTGGCGCCCAATAACCGGAAAGCGTTGGTGGGGTTCGCCGGTTCCGCCCGCATCGTCGAACTCCACGCGGCAGTGGGCAATTGGGTGGAGGCAGGTCAACCCCTGGTTACCTTAGTCTGCGAAGAGGTGGGTAACGCGCAGTCGGATTTTGTTAAAGCCCTGACCGACTGCGAACTGGCAAAGTTGGGTTCTGACCGGGAGGAGCGCCTGTTTAAAAAAGATATCGGGGCCAAAAAGGAATTCCTGGAAGCCAAAGCTAATTATGAGATTGCCCGGGCAAATTTGAATGCGGCGGAGAAAAAACTCTATGTTCTCGGGTTTTCAAAAAAACAAATCGAAAAAATCTCAGTGACAAAGAATGTCAATCCCAATGTGACACTGAGTGCTCCTATCTCCGGGAGAGTGGTGCGGAATAACGCCTTACTGGGAGCGGTTATCGATTCAGCCGCAGAGATTATGACGATTATCGATCCGACCGATCTCTGGATCGATGCCGAGATATTTGAAAAGGACCTATCTAAGGTAAAGCTGGACCAGGAGGTAGACATCACGGTACCGGCCTACCCGGGAGAGACATTCTCAGGCAAAATCCACTACATCGGTGACATTGTTAATCCGGAAACCCGGACGATTACAGTGAGGACAAAAGTTGTTAACCGGGATTTTAGATTGAAGCCGGGGATGTTCGCTGACATTAAACTCTTGATTAACCACAAAGAGGATGCCGTCATTGTTCCGAAACAGGCGGTGCTTGATGACGGTGAACTGAAAATCCTATTTGTCATGGACGTTGATGAACCGGATCATTTTGTCTGCCGTGTAGTTGAAGTAGGCGTTGAATACAACGGCGATATCGAAATCCTACGGGGACTTGCGATTGGCGAACAGGTGGTCATTGAGGGAAATTACCAGTTGAAATCCAGGCTCCATGAAGAAACCCTGAAAGGGGCACATGTACACTGAACCGGGTTTTGTGCCAGGAGAATAAAATGATAAATAAAATCATCGACTTTTCGCTGAAAAACAGGTTGTTAATTATTTTAATGGTTTCCTTTTTATCCATCGTGGGCGCGCTGGTTTATTTTCTCATGCCCAGGGATATTTACCCGGATTTGAATGCCCCGATTGTCAATATCATTACCACCAATGAAGGTATGGCTGCCGAGGACATCGAACGGCTCATTACCTTCCCCATGGAAAGCCTGCTGAACGGCGCCCCCCATGTCACCCGGGTCAGATCCGAATCCACCACCGGTGAATCCCATGTGACAGTGGAGTTTGACTGGGGCACGAATATTTACCTGGCAAGGCAGATCGTGTCGGGTAAACTGGAAATCCTGGCCGGGCAGCTCCCTGCCGGTACTTCACGATCCACCTTGGGCCCCGTCTCTTCCCGCATGGGTGAAATTTTTGAATTTGCCGTAACCGGTGACAACGTATCTCAAATGGAACTCAGATCCCTTGCCGATTGGACGATTCGCTACCGCTTGTTGGGGGTGGAAGGAGTCTCCTTTGTGGTTAACTTAGGCGGATTCGTGCGCCAGTTCCAGGTGTTTTTGAAACCGGAGATGATGAAACACTACGATATCACTATCGCCGATGTGAAAGATGCCATCGAAGGCAGTAACCGAAATTTTTCCGGGGGATTTATTCTGAAAAAAAGCCAGGAACTTTTTATCAAGGGCCTTGGAAAAATCGAAACCTTAGACCACATCCGGGATACGGTTATCACTTCGTACAACAACATTCCCGTATATGTCAAGGATGTGGCGGATGTGAAAATCGGCGGCCAATTCCGGCGTGGGGACGCCGGCCACAATGGCAAGGAAGCCATTTCCATAGTGGTGCAAAAACAGTACGGCGGCGATACCTTAAAGACCATTGCCAACATCAAAGATTTTCTGAGCCGGATAGACAAAGAACTGCCTGAGAATATAACCATTTCTCCCAGCTACGACCAGTCGGAACTCATCAAAAGCGCCCAGGAGCATGTGGAATTTGCGATGCTAATGGGAGGTATTTTAGTCGTGCTGATCATCATTCTTTTCCTGGGCAACCTCAGGGCTTCACTGGTCGCCTCTTTAACGATCCCCATCTCCATCTTTATATCGCTGATTATCATGCATATGTTCGGCGTCTCGTTGACGGTTATGGCCTTAGGAGGCCTGGCTATCGGCATTGGCAAGATGGCCAACGGTTCGGTGATTATGGTGGAAAACATCTGCCGGGCCGTGGCGGTTGGGGACAAAAAAAGCAGTATCCTTTCCCTGACCGCAAAGGGGGCCAAAGAGGTGGGCAGCTTCCTTTTTTCCGCCAACCTGATCATTATTTTTGTCTTCCTGCCCCTGTTGGCCTTAGAAGGAATCGGCGGCCGTATGTTCCGGCCCACCGCTTTTGCCGTTGCTGCGGCTCTTTTCGCTTCTCTCCTGATCAATATTACCCTCAAACCGGTATTAATGTCTATGGTTATTAAAAAACGTAACCTCAGCGAACGGAAAAACCGCTTCGTCGATTACCTGACCGCTGTTTATAAGAAGCTGTTGAATAAGGCTTTTACCCATAAAAAGACCATCCTAACCATCTCCCTTGTCATTATCCTGATCGCCCTGGTCTGCCTGATGTTTTTAGGAAAAGAATTTGTCCCGGCCATGGACGAAGGCGCTATTATTGCCTCCACCGTTATGCTGCCGGAAACCTCCTTAGAAGAATCGGTTCGCATCGGGAAAAAGGTTGAAAAAATCCTCGGTTCATTCCCGGAAGTGATTTCGGTGACCCGGACAACCGGCATGGAAGAGGCTGCCGAGCATGTGCACCCGGTAAATCACAGTCATTACATGCTCCGTCTAAAACCCAGGGGAGACAGGAAAAGAGGGTTCACCGAATTGACCGAAGCTATGCGTAAGGACCTGGATAAAATTCCCGGGCTGGGCTATATCTTCGAGCAGCCGATCTCCAACAAGCTGGCCGAAATGTTGACCGGTTCCGAGGGGCAAATCGCCATCAAATTGTTCGGCGCCGACCTCAATGTATTAAACGAAAAGGTCGAGGAAATTCACGATCTTGTTGCCCGGGTCAGGGGAGTATCCGATTTGCAGGTGGAACAAACGGCCGGGGTGCCCCAACTACTGATCCGGCTGAACCGGCAGAAAATCGCCCGCTTCGGCATCCGTGTAGGAGATGTGGCGGAGATGATAGAAATTGCCTTGAACGGGGTGGAAGTAACCGATGTGTATGAGCAGGATAGAATCACATCGGTGCTGCTGCGCCTGTCGGAGAAATACCGGCGTGATGAAGAAGGCGTAAAAAACCTGCTCATCGACACGCCCGGCGGACAGCGAATACCCCTGGTGGATCTGGCGGATATTTCACGGAGTGAAGGTCCGCAAACCATTTTCCGGGAAAACATGATGCGCCGGAAGATTATCCTCTGCAATGTGACGGGCCGGGATATCGGTGGTTTTGTGGCCGAGGCGCAGGCGGAAATCGAAAAATCCGTGTCCCTTCCGGCCGGGTATTTCGTCACCTTCGGCGGGCAGTTTGAAAGCCAGCAGCGGTCCATGAGACAGCTAACGATATTGATGATGATTGTAGCCATCGTGGTGTTTGTTATACTGTTCTCCTCCTTAGGTTCCATCCGCCAGTCCTTTTTGATCCTGATCAACGTGCCCATGACCTTTGCCGGCGGAATTATCGCTCTCTTCATTTTCGGCCAGACCTTGAATGTATCGTCCCTTATCGGGCTGATCGCCCTCTTCGGTATCGCGCTGCAAAACGGCATTATCCTGATCGGCAAGATCAACAGCCTGCGAAAGGAAGGGGTGCCGCTTCACGAAGCGGTGTTCCGGGGATCTGTAATCCGGTTCAGACCGATCCTTATGACGGAGTTGATCCTGATATTGGGCGTGCTGCCCCTGATTTTAGGCAGTACTTCCGGGGCCGAATTGCATAAACCCCTGGCTTTTGTTTACATCGGTGGATTTTTAGTGGCTATTTTCTTCGAGCAGATCGTGCTGCCCGTCCTCTACGAGGTGTTTGCAAAGTTAAGAAAAGAAAGAAATATCAGCGAGTAATAAAAAAAAAAATTCAATTATCTTCGAACACTTTGATGAATTCTTCACGTGGAATCCCGTGTCGCTCGCCAATAATAGATCCGTTCAGAGAATTAAGAAAAGAGAATTTATTAAGCTGCTTCTTTCCGGACCTATTTGTGATGCAAGCCGCCGAAAACCCATTTTTTACAATAATTTGTAGGAAAGCAGGAGTTGGCCGGTGGGGGAGTGGGGGATTTGTGCAACCTGCTCCGGGGTGCCGCTGCCTACAACCCTGCCGCCCCGGTCCCCGCCTTCCGGGCCCAGATCAATGAGCCAGTCGGCACACTTGATGATATCAGGGTGGTGCTCGATTACAATAATAGTATGACCGGATTCAACCAATTGGTTGAAGAGAACTAATAGGCGCCGGACATCCTCGAAATGGAGGCCGGTGGTGGGTTCGTCAAAAAGATAAAGATTCCGCTCTTTCTTGCCTTTGAGCAATTCGCTCACTAATTTCAACCGCTGGGCTTCTCCGTGAGAGAGCGTATCGGTTGGCTGCCCCAATCTCAGGTAACCCAGGCCGACTGCCGCCATTCGCTCCAAAATGATACAAATATCTTCATGTCCGGAGAAAAAATCCAGGGCCTCAACCGCTGTAAAGTCCAAAACTTCGGCAATATTTTTACCGTTATATTTACATTCTAAGGTCGCTTCATTATAGCGCTTCCCAATACACTCTTCGCAGGGGCTGCGGATATCGGCAAGAAAATCCATCGATACACGAATCTCCCCGGTACCCCGGCAGGTTTCACAGCGTCCGCCTTTGATATTAAAGGAGAACCGGCTCTTTTTATAATCCCTGGACCGGGCCCTTTCGCCCTGTGCAAAGAGATCGCGAATTTTATCGAAGAGGCCGGTGTAAGTAGCAGGGGTACTCAGCGGACCGATGCCGAGGCCCTGCCGGTTCATGGTAACAACGGCAGAAAACCGCTCGAAGCCGGCGATACTATCGCAGCCCACCGCGTGACGGGAAGCGGCAGAGGCTGCCAGCACATCGAACAACAGGCTCGACTTACCGCTGCCGGATACCCCGGTCAGGGCTATGATTCCGCTGCCGGGAATTTCGATGTTAAAGCCGGCCAGGTTGTTAGCCCGGGCGCCTTTTATCCTTATACCTTTTCCCAGAACGCGCCGCTGCCGCGGGACCTGGATGGCATGGGGGTTCCGCAGGTATCGACCGGTGGGTGAAGCCGGGTTTTCGGCGACTTCCGCCACACTGCCGCAAGCCACGACTCTTCCGCCCTCTTTTCCCGGTCCGGGCCCTAAATCGATGATATGATCCGCGCTGCCTATGATGTCCGCATCATGCTCGACCACGACCAGCGTATTCCCTTCATCGCGAAGCTTTCTCAAGAGGGCGAGCAAACGCTGCGTATCCCGGGAATGGAGGCCGATGGTAGGCTCGTCCAGAACATAGGTCACACCGGTCAAGCCTGATCCCAACTGGCCGGCCAGGCGCAGCCGTTGGGCTTCGCCGCCGGAAAGAGCTGCGGCGCCACGGTCTAAGGTGAGGTAATCCAATCCCATATCCCGTAAAAAAGTAAGCCGCTTGCTGATCTCCCGGCGCAGTTCCTCACTGATTATGAGATCCCGCTCCGGCACAACCGTCGTTACTCTTCCAAAAAAATCGATACTCTCATTTACGGTTTTTTCGCTCAATTGGGAGATATCGATATCCGCAAAATAAACCGACAAAAATTCCGGCTTGAGCCGGTCGCCCCGGCAGCGCGGACAGGTCTCATTTTTCATCACGGGCAGCATGGTGTCTCCCCGTTTATCTGCATGCTTGCGTTCATACTCTTCGTTTACATAGTTTACAAAACCCGGCCAGTTGCTTTCGAAAGTATGCTCCCCTACCCGGTTTTTACGCTTGAATTCCCAGGTGACGGTATATCTTTTTTCTGCGCTACCGTACATGGCGATGTCACGGGCCTCTTGAGATAGCTCCTGCCAGGGGAGGGAGAAATCCAGGCCCCGGTCGCGGCCCACTGCTTGCAGGATCGCCGTATAGCGGCCGTGGGGGTCGCCGTAGAATTTACCGGTTTTTGTACCATCCATGGCGCCGGAAAACAGCGAACGCCGCGGGTGGCTGACCAGTTTCTCCGGGTCTCCTACCGTGATTACACCCAGGCCTTTACACAGAGTACAGGCCCCCTGGTGGTGATTGAAGGAGAACATCCGGGCCAGCAGTGTTTTTACCCCGGTAAAACCGCAGTCCCCGCAGGCGGAATCGTTAAGTTTTTTCCCGCATTTGGGGCAGTGCGCCTGCCCGGCCCGGGCAAAGAGCAAACGGTAATAGTCATAAATTTCGGTCAGAGTGCCGACCGTAGAACGGGGATTGCCGGCCGCACTCTTGCGGCTCACCGCAATCGTCGGCGTCAGGCCGGAACTACTTTCCACATCCGCCTGCGGCAGGTTGGCCAACAAGCGGCGGGCATAGGTGGAAAAACTGCTTAAAAAACCTTTCTGACCTTCGGCAAAAAGGGTATCAAAGGCCAGGGAGGATTTGCCGCTGCCGGAGACACCGGTTACCACAGTCAGTTTGTTCAACGGAATCTCCACATCGATATTCTTGAGGTTGTGGGTAGAGACACCCTTTAAGCGAATGGATTCGTTTATTCCTGCCGGGGCTTTTTTACGGTGGGATTTTTGAGGAGTTATGCCTGACAATATCTGCCGCAAAAATGCGCCGGTAAAAGATTGTTCGCAGCGGGCCACCTCTTCCGGGGTTCCGGCGGCCACCAGTTCTCCACCCCGGCTGCCGCTTTCGGGGCCAATGTCGATGATCCAATCGGCCGTTTTGATAAAATCGGGGTGGTGTTCTACCGTGATAACGGTATTGCCTTTGTCTACCAGGTAGTTTAAAGATTCGAGCAGCACCTTTATATCGACGGAGTGAAGACCGGTGCTGGGTTCATCCAGGATGTAAAGGGTTTTACCTGTGGCGGGCCGGCACAATTCGGCGGCCAATTTTACCCGCTGCGCCTCACCGCCGGAGAGGGTGGTTGCAGCCTGACCTAAGGCAATATAACCCACTCCCAAGTCCAATAAGGTTTTCAAATAGCGGTTGATTTTTTGCTGGTCTTTAAAAAAATCTTGAGCCTCTGCAACCGGCATCTCTAAGATATCATGGATGTTTTTGCCGCGTAAGGTGACTGCCAGGGTTTTGTCATTGAAGCGCCTGCCTCCGCACTCTTCACAGGTTACAGATACGTCCCCTAAAAAATGCATGCCGATCTGCTGTATACCGGCTCCTTCACAGGTTTCGCAGCGGCCGCCCGGCACATTGAAGGAAAAACGGCCTTTATCCCAGCCTTTACCCCGCGATTCAGGCAGGGCGGCAAAGATATCCCGTATGATATCGAAGAGTTTGGTGTAGGTGGCGGGATTACTGCGGGGAGTGCGGCCGATGGGTGATTGATCGATTTCGATTATTTTGTTTATGTATTGAAAGCCTTCTATATGGAAACTTTTATCAAAGCCGGTTTGCTTCGTCTTAAGGGATCCTGCCAGGACGTGGTGCACTAATGTCGATTTTCCGGCGCCGGAAACCCCGGTTACTACGTTAAGGGCGCCTAATTTGAAAGATACGGTAATATTTTTCAGGTTATGCTTGCATGCACCGGTAACTTTCAACATTTTACCCGAACCGGGGCGCCGCTTTTCGGGGATTTCGATCAGCTCGTCTCCCCTGAGAAAAGCCGCTGTCCTGCTTCTATCCAGGTCCTGCCTGCGGCAGCTGAAGATATCCTCTATTGGGCCGTCATAGAGGATTTCACCGCCGGCTGCACCGGCGCCGGGGCCAATATCGATAAGCCGGTCCGCGCAGCGCATGGTATCCTCATCGTGTTCCACTACTAAAACGGTATTTCCGCCGTCACGAAGCTGCTGCATCACATCCAATAGATTTGCGTTATCCCTGGGATGGAGCCCGATGGAGGGCTCATCCAGGATATAGAGTATACCGCGCAAGCCGGTTCCGACCTGGGAACACAACCGTATACGCCGGACTTCACCGGTGGAGAGGGTGTTGGAATTACGGTGCAGGGTCAAGTAATCCAATCCCAACTTTTTCAAACCCCCGGTTCTCATTAGAAACTCTTTCCGTATCGGCTCTCCCACTGCTGTTTCTCCTTGAGAAAAGCCTAATCCCGTGAAAAAGGTATCGAGTTCTGCGATAGTTTTAGCAGCATAGGCGGCTATATTCTCCTCCCTGAAGGTAACGGATAGGGCCGATCTGTTTAAACGAGTACCGCCGCATTCCGCGCAGGGCATGGAACGGGCAAAACGAAGAATATTTTTATTGCGTTTGACCCGCAGGATGTTTTCGATTACCGGGATGATTCCTTTGTAATAACCTTCCTCCCGCGGTTTAGCCGTGATACCGCTCCAGCGCAAACGTGATTCCAAAGGATGCTTGCCGTAGGGGATTTTGATCCGCTCACTGCCGTAGAGCACGATTCTCTGCTGCTCTGCGCTCAGCCGGTTCCAGGGGATATCCACGTTAAAACCGTGGGCCCGGCAAACCCGGTCCAGTACATCCATGGTTACCTGGGAGTAGATGATGTACCCTTTCGGGGTGGTAATGACCAGGGCGCCCTGGCTGAGAGATTTCTCCGGGTTTGCGATCAGCATTTGCGGATCTACCCGGTCCTCCACTCCCAATCCCTTGCAGACCAGGCATGCGCCGGTGCTGGAATTGAAGGAAAACAGGCGGCGCTCCAATTTGACAGTCTCCTGCTCCCGGGAAGGTTTCCCCAACCTGGCAAAAAACAAGCGCAGGTAATCATAGAGTTCCGTCATGGTGCCGACAGTAGAGCGGGGATTCCGGACCGCACTGCCCTGGTTCACCGCGATGCAGGGAGGAAGGCCGCTGATATGATTCACCGCAGGACGTGCCAGTTTCCCTAAAAACTGGCGCGAGTAGGAGGAAAAGGATGCCAGGTAACGCCGTTCTCCTTCACGAAAAATCGTATCAAAAACCAGGGAGGATTTTCCTGAACCAGATACCCCGGTAACTACTGTTAGACTGTGATGAGGTATCTCAACATCAACGGATTTCAGGTTGTGTTCATGGGCATTCCGAATTATTATTTTTTTCGTATCTTCATTCATCTTGAATATTTTCTCAATCAAACATTTTTGGTTGGCAGGCTGAATTATACCTACAAATTTTTGGTAATTCAGTGTAACCCAAGTCGCGGAAAAATTCAACCGGTGAGATCGCCCGAATCCACCGCAATAAAGTACTGAATTACAATTCCGAACATCCACGAGGTTCTATATTTCAATTTCAGGCGAAAAAAGAAAAAAACCACTCTATACTATGGGCGAGTTAAAAAGCTCAGGCGGTTATTAGCCGTTGATTAAATTAATTTAAAAAGGAGCCAACGAACATGAAAAAATTACAAAAAGTAACAGTTTTATTGGTTATGATTATTTCCCTGGTTTTTCTCAACCTTAATGCCGGTGAGGAAAAGGTGGTGGACAAAAGCTTTAAGCCCTGTGATACCGTTAGCATCAAAGTCGTCAGCGGTGACTGCGTGGTAAAGAAAGGGAAGAGCAGCGAAATTAAGGTTCACTTAGTGTATACCTACCCTGACGATAAGTATAAACCGATATTTAAGGTAGAAGGAAACAAACTCATTTTAAGAGAAGAATTTGTAAAGCACACATCCATCGAGGGGAAATCAAACTGGACCGTAACGGTACCGGAAAAAACCAACATAGAAGCCAAAACAGCATCCGGGGATTTCTCGGCCAACGATCTGAAAAGTGAAGTCTCCGTGAAGGTTGCCTCCGGTGATATCGAAATTGCGGAATTTTCAGGAAAACTCACCGCCGCGGCCGCCAGTGGCGACATTACGGTTAAAGGCGCCGCAGGTAAGATCAAATTGAACACAGCCTCCGGCGATATTATCGTTAAAAATTGCCGGGTTGTTCTTGAAGCCAAATGTGCCAGCGGTGATATTAACATATCCGGCATTGTGCTCAAAGGTGAAAGCGTCGCCAGAGCCGTATCCGGTGATGTAGAACTGCAACTGGCCCAAACAAACGAATATGACCTCGACTTAAGCACCGTATCGGGAAATATTGTCCTCGACTATAATGGGAATTCCATTAAAGGGCATTTTAAATTCAGCGGTCAAAAGGGGAATATGAAATCCGGCGTACCCTTCGACGACAAAGAAGAATCCGGCTACAGTCCGTTTACAAAGCGATATTTCACAAAAGGCGGCAATTCTCCGGAGGTTTCTTTAAAAACGGTTTCGGGCAAACTTATCCTGAAGAAATAAAAGCGTTTCATCGCATATCAAAAGTATAACCTATAAAAAAGGCTCAGGCAAAAAAAGCCCGGGCCTTTTTTATTATTGAGAGATTTCGGGACAGGCAAATACAAATTGCAGAAGTTGAATTGCGCAGAGAAATGTGTATAATAATGTAGTCATGAATAATCAATTAAAAATTTTTTTACGTGTCCTGGACGCGCTTGACAAGCAAAAGGTGCAATATATCCTGGTGGGAGGAGTTGCTGTGATTCTTCATGGTATTGAAAGATTGACCAGGGACATTGATATTTTTGTTAAAATGGATGATAAGAATATCGAACAACTTAGAAAGGCTCTACTTTCTATCTTCGAGGATGAGTCCATTAAAGAGATTACGCTGGAAGAGCTGCAAGAATTTGCTGTTATTCGTTATGGAACACCTGATGATTTCTATATCGATATTATGGCGCGTATTGGGGAAGTGGCAGTCTATGAAGACCTGGAATATGAAACCATTCATTATGAAGGTACAAAAATAAAAATCGCCACCCCGGAAACCCTGTACAATCTCAAGAAAGACTCAATGCGCTATAAAGATAAATTCGATGCGGCATATTTGAAAGACTTTATTGACATCAGGCAGAAGGAAGTTTCAGAAAAAAGAAAACCAAAGAAGAGGTAATCAGCATGCCGGTGCAAAAATTTAAGACTTTTGAAGAGGCGGAGAAAGCGTTGTGGGAAAGCAAACCTGATGACGCATACCTTGCCAGGGTTGCAGAACTATGGGACTTTGCCAATAAACTTAACCCTATCTCATACCCTAAAGGCATTTTCAAATTCAAAACCATCGAAGAAGCAAACAAACATCGAGAAGAAGTGGAACTGGCCCATGCAAGAAAAAAACTGGCAAAAAAAGGACTCTGATAGTCTACCCGTGCGATGTGATTCGTTACGTAAGAAGGACATTGGATTTAATCAAGGGTATTGTTAGAAAAGAAAATTATCTCATTTTTTTCTTGACTATATTTATTTTCTATGCTAATTATTTTCTTTAAGACGCGGACAGGAATCTGAAAAGCGGCGGAATTGAAGAACTTGCACGGGAATGATACTAGTAACTACTAAATTATCAGTAAGCAAGGCAATTCGTAGCGGCGGAAGCCTGTAAAATAAATTTCATATAAGGAGGATTTAACATGGGCGATAAAGGAAAAAAAGATAAAGGCAAACGAGAGAATCAAAAAAAAGCCGTACTCACCCTAAAAGAAAAACGGAAACAGAAAAAAGCAAAAAAAACAGACAAGAGCCAATAAATATAAAAAAAAGTCGAGTTTAGGGATCCCTCAACTCGGCGTTATGTGCATGCGAGAATAAGGCCAAACAAGGAGGTCTACAGTGCAAAAACATAAGGTTCGCGCAGTCCATGACGACGACCTGCTCAAGTTTCTCGATTCAGTTGGTCTTCGCCGCCCTATCGAGGCTGGCGAGACCACCTGCCATGTCTGCGGCGAGACCGTCAGCATAGACACCCTTCAGGCTGTGTTGCCTGTCAACAAGACGATAGCCGTAGTCTGCTCCCGAGTCACATGCGTGAAGAATATTGAAGCAGTAACGGGAGAGACAGCATGACCGACTACTTCGCTGATATTCTGAAGGATCTTCTGATCGGGCTTCCGCCCGCTGTAGTCCTATTGATCGTGCTCCTGTTCTTCCCTGAGAAGATCGAAAAGTGGTCGGCTCTCCTCTGGAAGGGCATCAGCTCACTGGGAGGACTTTTCCGCTCGGCACGAAAGAGAGCGATCAAGCATGACCTCCAAGGACGAGTTAACGACTACGTTCGACGACTGAGGAAGAGGGTCCCAGGATCGTTTGAGGATAAACTCGAATTGGAATGGGTCGACGCGAACACGCAACGATCGGCACTGCTCGCGGACGGACGTGTAGTTCTCCGACTTCGGGCACACGATCCTAATGACCACAACTTCGTTCACGCCTCGTATCTGTACGTCTCTAAGTGCCTTCTCACGAAGACCAAGCGCTATCTTTCAGTTCCGCAACGTGATGCGCTCGACATCTTTGTGTCCTCCAAACTCCTGAAAGAGGAGAAGCCTTCCGTCGTGGGGTACTTTTTGGATGAGTACCTGCATCCCAAGACGCGTGATACGAAAAGCAAGGTTGCTGTACTCATTGATGATTTTGGCATCATCGACCAGGCTGGTTTCTTCTTCCCCCTGCTGGTTCAGGAACTTGAGTACCTGGGAGACAAGGTCTTTGGCAGGCGACGCGACGACTTGATCGCAAAGGAGCTGTACGATGTGGTAGGATTTCTGCGCCCACTGTCCCAGAGGACAGTGGGGGATGAAGGCGATCTGAACTTCGACGGCTCCTACACTCGGTTTGGTGTTGTTCTCGTAGGCAAACCACGCAAGCTTCTGACGTCCCTTCAACCGTACCTCAACTACATCAAAAGGACTCTCGCATCGAAGGGTGTGGACACGATCTACCTTATTGGCCGGAAGGAGAACCGAGACAAGATCGACCAGATCTGCTTTGAGTTCGGCACTCAATACGTGTGCGTCAGAAGCGTCATCATGCGCCGACCATTGCGGTACAGAGATCATATTGAACATGCGCTTCAGTATCTTGTCGTCATGCGACGAAAGGCCGGAGACCTCGTGACACCATCAGAGAAGGGCACACATAAAAATGTGCACTGTGCATGACTTTATTGTGGGATCATTATCGGTATGAAACGAGTGATACTAAGCTGTGAATCGCGGTATCAACTGAGAAGAAATATTCGCCCAAAACCAACACAATCTCGGGAACGGTGTGCATTCGTGAATATATGCAAATAGGCCGCGCTGCCATTCCGAAAGATGCACAAAATGTACGCACCGACCCAGTTTGCCAATGAGTTTGAAGATGTTAAATACAGGCAGGTCGCAACAGTAGGAGAATTGGATTAAGGACCGCTTTCGCACATCGTGTGATACAGCGGGGAAACAGGCAAATCTCAAAGATGATGAAAAAGAAAAGCATATATAATAAATCGTCTCACCTGACATTTTTCCGCTGCACTCCAAAATGCAGGTGCACTCAATCGTTATGTCTTTTAAGGAGCCAATAATGGACTATGCTATTTTATTAGCAATTCCTCTCGGAATATTATCAAGTTTTGCGGCATCTTTTCTATTCATATTTCTGATTTATCATAAATCTAGACCAAAGCTTGAAATCAGTGAGCATATAGCAAAATGTTCTGGCGGAGGTTTTCGTATAAAAGTTGTCAATCGAACAAAGTACCCAGTCATTAATGTGAAAGCCGAATTGCATCGGATAAAATTACAGAATACACCTGGAGGAAAAAGAAAACATTTCTACGAAATACCCATGAAAATCAAAGAAATATTAGTTCTTACTAAATTTGAGGATACAAAAACAAATGAAAGATATGCGTGGGTATTTCAAACAAGTGAAAACTTAGATCAGGTTTTTGAAGAAGGGGACTATCTGCTGTTTTGGATAGTTGCGCAGAGTGCTTTTTCTAATGCAACTAAAGTATCCGAAAAATCATACTACACAGTCGGTTGTGTAATCGATGGCAGTTTTCAATATGGGCCTTCGTTAAAGATAGAATATTGAAATTAAAAACAGGACAAATGGCCAAATGTACCAATGTGCACGGTGCATGACTTTATGACTTTGTTGCGGGTTCATTATCGGTATGAGACGAGTGAGAATAAGCTGTGAATCGCGGTATCACATGAGAAGAAATATTCGCCTAAAACCAACACAAGTCCCAATTCCTGAATTGTAATAGTTAAGCTGATCTCACACGCCTTCCCGACGTTCCGGGCGCAACTGATTTGAACGTTAGAGGAAACAAAAAATGATACTAAAAGACACGGATGCTTTATATCAAGCAATAGTAGATAAAGATAAAAAATTTGAGGGTAAATTTTATACTGCCGTAAAAACCACAGGTATCTTTTGCAATCCTACTTGTACTGCCAAAATACCCAAACAAGAAAACCTGGTATTTTATAAAACAACAAAAGATGCCTTGATGGACGGGTACAGACCTTGCAAAGTATGTAAACCTATGAGTTTATCAGGGAAAGCACCTGGGGATGTAAAAATATTGCTGCAGGAAATCGCCGAAAACACAACCATAAAATTCAAAGATTATGATTTAGTAAAAAGGGGAATTAGCCCTGATAAAGTTCGCAAATGGTTTCAAGATAATCACGACTTAACATTTCAAGACTATATAAGAATAATTCGGGTTAATCATCGTTTTGGTACAACAAAAATCGGTGATAGCAAAAATGGAAAAAAAGCCGATAAAAATACTATTGTAATCACTAAAATCCCTACGCCGTTTGGTACAATGATAGCGGGTGCATCAACGCAAGGCATCTGTATGTTGGAATTCATGGATAGAAGAATGTTAGAGACCCAACTAAATCGCCTGGAAAAATATTATTCTTCTAATTTAGTCAGTGGTATCAGTCCATTTTTTGCACAGCTTAACATTGAGTTACAAGAATACTTTGGTGGTTCAAGAAAAACATTCGATGTCCCCCTTGATATAAAAGGAACACAATTCCAAGAAATCGTATGGGAAGCATTGTTAGCTATACCCTATGGCAAAACCAATTCATATCAAGATCAAGCAATTGCTATTAATAATCCAAAAGCGGTAAGAGCAGTTGCCAAAGCCAATGGTGATAATAGAATCGGAATAATTATTCCATGCCATAGGGTAATTGGTAAAGATGGGAAAATGACGGGCTATGGAGGAAAAATATGGCGCAAAGAATACTTGCTCAAGTTAGAATCAAAAGCATAACAATCATATCCGGCGGACAGTCAACCGCGCCGCTTCGCTTTGCGGCTGCGGGCCGCTGATTTCAAATGTGCATGGTGCACTTTTGATAAAAAATAAGCGAAACCAAGCAGAAATATGGTAAAAAGGAATATAGATGGCTAAGTGTCCAATATGTAATTCAAGAAAAGGGAAAAGGCATTGCACGCGGACGGGTGATGGCTGTCGTTATAGACAAAAAACGAAACTCGGAGATGTTGAATACTCTACCGTTGGAAAAGGCACTCCAATTTTATTCGTTCATGGTGGACATTCAAATTGCGATGAAACACTTTGTCATAAAGGATTTGACTTAGAAAAATTTCAATTGATTACTCCTTCTCGTCCCGGGTATGGAAAAACGCCATTAGATAATAATAAAACACCACAACAAGCAGCCGAACTATTTGTAGAATTGTTGAATTCTTTAGCGTTGGAGAAAGTGATTATTTATGGGATTTCTGCGGGTGGATTAACAGCCATTGAGTTAGCAAGCAATTATCCTGACAAAGTAAATAAGTTGATTCTAGCATCTGCAATTTCAAAAAAATGGCTTGATGAGCAAGGAAAAATTTATAAAACTGCCCAAAGGATATTTAATTCAAATGTTGAAAGATTTACTTGGGGAATGGTTCGATTCTTTTCAAAAATTTTTCCAAGTATGATAGCAAAGAGTTTTTATCCTCAGTTCTCAAAAAATCCAGTCCATAAACTAGATAGGGATGATATAAATGAATTGATTTCCTCATTGAAGTTTTATCGTTCTAGGACAGGATTTCTTAATGACATTGACCAAAATATCAACAGGGATATAGTTGCAAAAATTAAATGTCCAACTCTAATAATTCACAGTAAAAATGACCATAGTGTATCATTGGAGCATGCCAAACATGCCAATAATATGATTGAAAATTCAAAAATTGAAATCCTTCAAAATGAATGGGGGCATTTATTTTGGATAGGGAATGACTCCAATGACTCGATAAGAAAAACGATAGAGTTTATAGAAGAATAAAATGCCAGAACACAACAATGTATAAGCAAAGGAGTGCATTGAAACTTGGAAATTTGATTAAAAGAAAAAAGGACCTATTTGCACGTTTGCACCCACCGCCCC
>JAGLQA010000511.1 GCA_023137075.1 Candidatus Aminicenantota bacterium | reverse complement strand
CTAAGAGCCGGCGGCGGATTGTACCGTAATCCTTCCGGTAAAAAAACAATGCTTTGGTCATGCCGAACAGCCGGTAAAATTGAAAGGAGGCTGCGCTGCCTTCTTTCTTTATCAAAAAGGCTTTCCATTTATGCTTTTTAAAGTATTGCTTCCATTTGTTCAGGACAAAACGGGCAAATTGACGGTAGGTAAAGGGTTCGCCGCCACTTAGTAACCGGATATACATGTTCAGTATTGTGCTGGCGAGGCCCCCTCCTTTGCGCGCCCGGCATATATAGTTCCAATTTATTCGCCGTTTTAGCAGGTAGTGCTGCAGTTCGAGGGATGGATCATGGTGAAAATTCCAGCCCATTAGCCGGGCTCTTAAATACATTTCCGTGTCATCGCCGCGGATCAGGGTGTTTTTGGTACGTCCAACCAAATAAAGGGGCAACCCGGAAGAAAATACCTCTTTGATAACCGCGGTGCGGAAAGATAAGCCGGCGCCAAAGGGAAGCTTAATCTTTCCACCGACGGCGGGTCCGCAGGCGTAAGTCACCTGGTAGCGGTCAAACCAGGCCGGTTCTTCTCCCTGGAGCAGGGCATAGTTGAAGCCGCCGATTGTGCCCACATCGGGCATTGTTTTATATATGCGGGTTAATTTTTTTACCCAGTCGTTGTTCAGGATATTGTCATCGTCGATAAAGAGGAGAATATCGTAACGGGCATTAAGGACCCCTTTTTGCCGGGCGTAAATCAGGCCGGTTTTATCTTCTTTTATGATTTTCAGCGGATAGGTTGGGTTTTGCCAGGCCTTTTTTGCTAATTGTACCGTATCGTCACTGCAGTTATTATCGACGAGAATCACTTCATAACCGGCGCCGGGCGGGACTTCCTGGTTGGATAAGGATGTTATGGTGGGGGTGATTACCTCGGCGCTGTTGTAGCAACAAATAACAACCGAAACACCGGGTTTTAACTTATCGTCTTCAAGATTGGGTTCAGTCATGGGTATAACCGGCCAGTTGGCACAACTTTTCGTAGATGCGCTTTACCCCGGCGGGCGCCGGGTAATCGGCGGCGCTTCGTTTTAAATTTTGATCGACAAAATCGCCTTTCAAATCCGCTTCGAGGAAACCTGCTAAGGGGCCTATTGCCGTACCGTTATAGACCTGGTTGTAGTGAACAAAGAAAAAGTTTGTGAGATTATCACTGTTTCCGAATAAGATATGCGCGTAGATATCGCGCCACACCCGGAAGGCGCTCTGCCTGTTTATGCGCAGCGAAGCGAGGTAGGGCATGCGGCGGCACTCTTTAAGGATACTCTCTACGGCCGCGCCAGGTTCCCTGAATATGCAGATGAAAACAGTACCGGGTTTTAAATAGGGCCGCCATACCGGCAGGGTATAGCTGAATCTCGGGTCTTTATAGCAGAAGGGTTCCCGTTTTACCACCTTTTTTATGCGTTCTTGTACCTGTGGATTTGCGTTGGTGACCTTCGTATTGGTGGGCAGGGAGAGCAGCCAGCGCTGATTTCCCCCGGGGTTGGTGACCGGGTTTCGTTTAAAAATCTTTTTCTCCAGTGTGGAACGCAAACTTTTTCCGTAGTTGGAGAGAATATCTTCATTGATGCGATTGATTTCGTACCATTCGAAAAAACCTTTGGGGTTGGAATCACGGGGTTTATGTAAGGTTTCTCCCATAAAATACCCGGCCTGGTACAGGATACCGCCTAACATGCTGGTGCCGCTCCTGCCGGAGCCCATTATTAAACAATTTTTCATGAAAATTATTGCCTAATCGCAAATTTGAATTGTTTACCCGATTTTGCTTTGTCTTTTTTGAAAAGAAATTCTCACCGTGAACCGGAAAGAGAGGATAAGTTATTGAAATTTCTATTTGAATTGCAGGAAATCTTTTTTCGCCTTTTCCAATTTTCCATTTAGACCTGCAGGAATTTCCCGGTTCAAACGGGTATCAATTCCACTAAATGCTAATGTATCAAGGCTGTTTGCACGATGATTAACAAAAACATGCTGTATACTGTAACCATATTTGATTCCCTGCTTATGTGGGTGCCAGGGATGATACAGTTTTAAATCCGGGTGCCACATAACATGTAAGCCCAGGTTTTTAAAACGGGTATAAACATCCAGCCCGTTTGCATGGTCCCCACCCGTTCGGAAAACTTCATGCTGTTCATAGCCATTTATCTTTATCAACCATTTTTTCCTGACCGTAAGGCAGCCGCCGTAGTTATTGGTATTATGCAAAACACAAGAATCTCGAAGATGGTCATAGCTTAAGCATAAGGGCGATTCACGTTTCGGTTCATCGGACCGGAAAATATACATGACCAGTTTTTCGTTTTCCCGATGCTCTTCCCAAATTGTTTTTAGAAATTCTTTTTCAACCAGAACGTCGGCATCGGGAATGACGAGAAGTTCGCCGCGTGCCTCAACAATACCGGCATTGAAACAGTATGAGGAATGGTAGGTCCCTTTCTCCTCCAGGGTTATAATCCGAAAATTCGGCTGTTGATTTACCTTTTCGACAAGCTCCTGTTTTACCTTGTCGTAATATTCAACCCAGAGCAACTCGAATTCGTTTGAGGGAAATGTCTGCTTGGCAAGAGAGTCTATAATAGCAAAATGCGGTCGATAAGAACCATCTGCCATAATCACACTTATTCTGGGATCCGAATTTGATTTCATTCTAAAGTTACTCCTTTTTTTTCACTGGGCATTTTTTTATGTAAATAATGGACTTTTACAGCCATAGTTTATTCCTTGATTATCCGTTCTTTGAGAAAATCGGGAGGCGTATATTTGAGGCCTTTTGGATGTAACTGCTTTTCAATCACACAATTAATGGGGATACTATTTAACCTTTTTATATCTTCACTATCTTTTACGAAGAAAGAATTATGGAAGGTTTTCCTGGCAAACATATAGCTCCCCTTTTCCAACAATAATTCCGCCATTTCTTTTTCACTCAATTTATCGGACTCAATCACCAGTACCCTGATATTGTATTGTTTAAAATCTATCCCTTTTAATATATCTAATTCATTCCCTTCCGTGTCTATTGATACAAAATCGATTTTTTCTCCAGCTTGAAGGTTATTTTCGAGTATCTCATTAAAAGTACTTGCTTTTAACTTCACCTTCTTTAAACCTGAAAAAGGTAATCCCCTGTTTTTATAGCGTTGTCTAAGATCAATTAACTTTTCCTTATTCTTAATGGTCGTTGACAGCAAACCGATCTCATCGATATAAAACTTTTTCTTTCTTCGTTTTTTTTCCCCAATACAGACATCGGTCAGACAGTTTGCGCTGGGCCGGTTCTTCCGGCATAATTCAAATATCTCCGGGTTTGGTTCGACACAAATACCTTTCCACCCCATTAGTTCTAAAGCATAAGTGTTACTTATATGAACCCCGTCAAATGCCCCAATATCAACGAAAAATCCATTCCTTTTTTCCTCAAAAAACTTCCACAACAGGTAATCTTCGCCATTCTGACTGAAGAATTTCGGTTTAATCATTTTAGTAGCTCCTTTCTTATTCTAAATAGCCAAGTGTTTTCAATTGCTCGATTAATTCTTCCGGTATTTTCACTTTTTTTCTGTCAACCGCATTGATCTTGTTTTTTTTCATTTGTTTTACCAGTTCCACCAGAGTTTTGAAGATACGTTGAATTTGTTTTGATTTTGATTTATTTCCAAAGAGATTAACTCTTTCATTTTTATCTTTTTTTAAATCGTACAATTCATATTTGGAAATAAAGGGAGGATCTTTATGGAAATAAGCAAGAGTTTTTTTTTGAAGGGGTTCATTAAATATTAATTTAAATCCCTTGTGAATTAATGCTATCTTTCCCGGGAGAAAACTGAATGGTTTACTTCTGAAAATGGATGAAACCACGAATCTCTCATCTAAACTTTTATCGTTTCCTGCGATGATTCCCATCAGCGATTTCCCGGCGATGTTCAGGTGGCTATCAATACCATAGTAATCCAGAAGAGTTGGCATCACATCTAACAGGCTAACATTTGCAGAAATTTTTTTTCCTCGAAATTTTTGATTTGGAAATTTTATTATCAGGGGAATCTTTATTTGCTCATTATATAAGTCGGTGGCATGGTTCCAACTATCATGCTCCAGGAATTCCTCTCCATGATCGGATAATAGGATGATCGTTGCATTGTCATAGATACCGCTGGATTTCAAAAAAGCGATAAAATCACCGAAAGCTTTGTCAAAACTTAATATTTCGGCATCATATAAACTTTTAACATCATTTACAAACTTAGTCGGGAATGTCCTGAACATGTCCCTGTGACCTCGATATTCATTAAGATCAAAGGTTTTTATTCCGACATTTTTATCTACCGATTCAAGACATGATTTTTCCGGTTTATAAGGTGTATGTACATGGTATGTATGTAGGAAATAAAAAGCTTGCGGGAAAGAAAAATTCAGCAAATTTTTTCTCGTATTCTCAAATAGATTTTTTGAAGCATAAATGTCATCTTGATCGTTGTTACTCATATATAAATCGAATCCTCTGAAGAATCCGAAATGAGCCGAAACATTTGCCCCGCCATTAAAGCTAATGGTAATGAAATTCCTGGAAATATTTTCAATCAAAAATGGAATCGAAGGGGATAAAGGGAAAATATATCTTTTTTCTTCTGCATATTCATTGTTTTCTTTTTTTGTATAACTTTTAGCTTGTAAAACTCTATGCCGGTGTTCAAGTAAGGAGGTAAATAGACACATATGTGACGATACGGTCCAGGATGAGTTGGCATAAGAATTTTTAAAAACGACAGCATCCTGTGAAAAACTATCTACATGAGGTGTTGTTTTTCTATTGTACCCATAAAGGCTCATATGTAATGCACTTAAGGTATCGACGGAAATTAAAAACACATACTTTCTTTCAGAAGGAGGTATTATTTTATAAGCAATGGGGGTTGAGGCGATGATTTTTTTGCCTGTTGTACTTTTTAAGGAAAAACTGTCATTTATTTTGACTTCACTGCGAAAAAAAATCTCATTAAAGCCTCTATCTAAGCTTATCTTTTTAAAAAATACAGGTTTATCATCAGACACGGAATTTTTTTTATAAATTTCCAGGCTATCTTTACTTTTGGAAAACAAAACAAAATATACACCTGTATCACCGGCAAAACTACTCTTTATAGTAAGAGAATGATCATGGACAAAAAAAGGAAATGTTACATTACCACGCAAAAAATAAAGATCGCCATGAAAATCTTCTTTAAGAGAAAATTTTTTTTGATCGTTTATTGTTATTTTACTGTTCTTAAGTCTCTTGAATTGAGGTGTTTCGTGAGAGGAGCAATTATTATGAAAAAAAGTGGCTGCTGTAAGAACCAAAATGATAAAAAACCGGTAAAGACAAATTCCTTTATGTCTAATACTGCATTTATAACGAAGTCCTTTAGCGATTGGGGAATTATGTGGAATCATTATAAGATTTTTTATCATAACCCAGGGTGTCCATTTTTCAGAACACTTTTCAACCATGAGTTCTTTAGGTAAATTGAAGAAATTTTCATTCATTTGTAATTTTTACATTTTCCAGTCTTTGTTCCATTTTAAAAACAGCCCAGTAGGATTCGCTGTTTTTATCAATATCAGCATCCTGTACTTTAAACACATAAGCATCATAAAGCGCAATAATTACTTTTTTCTCATTATTTTTCAGTTGAATAACACCAATATCAGCGTAGTATGTGTTCTTCAGCAAATTACACGTAAACTTCCAATCTAAATGGTAGATTTGATTTTTTTGTGCAGTAGATAAGGTGTTTTTCTTGCCGGGATACCTTACACCAGACAGGATTTTACCTATATTGCTTTTAAAAACCCAGGAGAAGACGAGGTTTTCAACATCCTCGTTAAATTTTACTTTATATGATAAAAAATACTCCTCATTTGTTACCAGGACATTTACTCTTTTCCCGTTTAATGTCTTGATATGTATATCATATAGTTCAACATCAAAATTTTTTTCAACGATAGTACTTTTGGGTTCGAAATTTGGAATAAGAAATGCCTTTTGTTTTTTTTCCTCTTTTTTATCCTCTGTTTTAATTTGTTCAACCTTGAGATTTTCCTTTTGTTCTTTTTCGGGAAGCGTCATAAAATCCTTCTTTTTTTGGTCATTCTTATTAAGTTGGATAATCTCTTCCAGGTATTCTTTTTGGTTTTCGGGTTTACTGAAAAGGAGCTTCTGGTAACACATGGTCACCATTTTGGGGGGTCCTTCTAAAATTGATCCCCCTTTTTCCAGAAGGATGGCCCTTGAACATATTTCATGCACAGAGTTCACATTATGGGAAACGTACAATACCGTACAACCGGCATTAAACAGTTCTTCCATCTTGGCATAACATTTCCTCCGGAAGAGTTCATCCCCCACAGAAAGCACTTCATCGATAATCAATATTTCCGGATCGATATTAATAGCCACGGCAAAACCCAGGCGGGCATTCATGCCGCTGGAGTAGGTTTTTACCGGTTGATTGATGTACTCCCCGATTTCCGCGAAAGAGAGGATTTCATCCAGCCTGGAGTCCATCTCTTTTTTGGAAAATCCTTTTATCGTCCCGTTCATATATATATTTTCCAGGCCCGTTAATTCGGGATTAAAGCCTGCTGCCATGCCTAAGAGCGGTGAAATTTTCCCCCTAACGATGCAACTGCCATTGGTTGGGGTTAAAACCCCGGTAATGATTTTCAGCAGGGTCGATTTTCCCGCGCCGTTTCTGCCGATAACGCCCAGGATTTCCCCTTTCTTTACGGTAAGGTTGATGTTCTTAAGGGCGTAAAAGGGACGGTAATATTTTTTCTTAAAGGGATTCACCGCTTCTTTCAAGCGGTCGATGTTCCGGTCGTACAGCTTGTAGACTTTGGAGAGATTTTTTATTTTGATGGCTGTGTCGGACATTTTACAATACGTCGGCGAAGTGGGGTTTCAGTCGCATGAAGAGAATACTTCCGAAGGCGAAAATAAATAAGGTAAATAGCCAGAAATAAATAGTTAAAACCGGGTGTTCCCAGAACCAGACCTTGTAGAGCAGGCACTCCCGGTACCCCATGACTAAGTAGTAGGCCGGGTTGGCCTTGATGAAAATTTGGTATTTTTGAGGTACTCTATCGATCATCCAGATGATAGGAGTAAACCAGAAACCGATGCGAACCACTAATTGTATGATCTGCAGCAAGTCGGGAAAAAATAAAACCACGGAAGAGGTAAGCCATGATATCCCTAGTGTGAGTATGATGGTAGCAAAAATATAGTATAAAAGTTGAATATAGTAGATATCGACAAAATAACCGTGAGCAATGTATACGATGATCATAACGATGAGAAAGAATGAATGGATGACTAAAGCGGATAAGATTTTAACGACCGGCAGCATGCTGATCCGGAAGACCATCTTTTGAACAAAAAAGCTGTTTTGCTTAATGGACATGGTGCCGGTGATTAGGGCTGCGGAGAAGAAGTTCCATACCACGAGTCCGGCAATCAGGTAAAGGATGAAGGGAGCTTCGCCTGCCGATCTGGCTCCCCTGAGCCCGGTGGAAAAAACAAACCAGAGCACCAATATAAAAACCGTGGGATGGACGAAGGACCAGGTTATCCCGAAAAAAGAGCCTAAGGATTGATTCTTGATATCCTTTTGTACCAATTCATATATGATCCTGCGGTTTTCAACCAGCCCCTTCAGGAAGTTTAAAAATCCCCCCAGGTTCAAATATTTCTTTAAACTCGTTTTTGTCATCTGTCAAATCTCTTCTTCACTCACAGTAGACCGGTGGTCTTTTTCCGGGCAGGCTTCCGCCCTTCGGATATTCGCGGCTGGAAAAAATTCTTCCACTTTTAATATTCATAAATGTCTGTTTACCCTTTATTATAAGGATTTTATTCAAGGTATATAGTTAACATAAACAGGGGAAAAATTCAAGGGGAAACCAAAAAAAATGAAATTATCCCCTCAGGGGCCTGATGAATCAAGCCCCTGTGTCGAATTAATAAGAAATATGCCAAAAACTTCTATATCTATTAACGGTTTTTCTTGAGTTCGGAGATCTCCTTTTTCAATTCAGCTATGGTCTTCTCATGCTGCTCGACCGCCTGCTGCTGCTCCTGGACCACTTTGGTTAACAGGGTTACGATGTCCATGGCGCTGATGGCATCACGGTTGCGGGTAGCCACTATTTCCGGGACATCTTCGGCGATGAAACCTAAGTGCTCATCTTTTTCAACTCCTTTGTAATTAAAGCGGATGGGATTGAGTTTTTTAAAGGCATCCAGCGCTTCATCAGCGTCGATATCTTTGATATTTTCCTTGAATTCCCGGCTGGAACCGGTTGCCCAGGCTCCGCCGTCACTGTAACCATAGGCGGAGTTGGCAGAGTTATACACGGTCAGTTTATAAGGCGGGTCAATGGTATCACCACCGCCGATGGCCATGTCGCCATCCTCTGAAATCATAACTTTTCCAACGCCGCTTGTAACGAGCCTGAGGGGGTGGCTGGTAACAGAACCGAAATTGGCATAACTATCCGTAGCATTCATGTAGATTTTCGCGCCGTTGGTCCGTTCTGCTACAATTGACGCATTGGTACTGGAACCTGTTAGTAAATGTAAGGGAAAATCCGGCGACCAGGTGCCGATACCGATTTTGCCGTCGCTCATGATGGCGAGAGCGCTGCTTGGTGCCCCCGGCTGGATTCTGAAGGGCAGCGTGGACCCGTTGGTGGCGTCGCGGATAAAGAAGTTGGCCTCGTTCCCGGCCACATCCCAGGTTTGCGGGGTAAACCCGGATGAACCGTCCTGTTCTAAGCGGAGAGTCGGGGTATTACCGGTTTTTACATGCATGTCTACCACGGGAGTAGCCGTTCCGAAACCGACCCTGCCCCCATCATCGACATAAAGGGAATTAGAGGGGGCGCCGGCTTCGATGGTGAAGGGTTTTCTTCCCGCGTTGGAATCCTCGATGGCATAATAGCTGGCACCGCCGTTGCTGCTGTCATTGATGATAATCCGCCAGTCGTTGGTGGGGAACGATGCACTGTTACTGGTATCTTGAAAATGGATGCGCAGGTTGTTCTCTTTCAACCGGATTGTGTCGAAACCGAAACTTTCACCGTTCACGCAGTCGAAACCGACACAAAGGCTCATGGTCACGATCAGGTCGTCAAGAATGACCTGGTCAAGGGGGCGAGCGGGGTCACCCTGGGTTACGGCCGGTTGACCGCCTTGTTCGGCAACTGCCCCGGGAGTTACAATGGCGCCGCCGAGAACCGTGAAATACCCGGTCTGGGTCAGGCCTTTCAAACCGGGGATATCTCCGCTCATTTTTTCCTTCAGGGAATCGCCATCCGCCCGCCTTTTCTTTTTACCTAAGGGGGTTACCTTCAGTTCATAGGTATAAGAGCCGTCTATTAATTGCCCTTTAATGTCCGAAAGATCGAGGTAAGGAGACGATCCACCCTCAAAGGTTTTCATGAAAACCTGTCCGCCGGGACAGGAAACCGTGAGGCTGATTTGCGCGTAACT
>JAGLQA010000510.1 GCA_023137075.1 Candidatus Aminicenantota bacterium | reverse complement strand
AAGCGGTGATAGTGAAACCGGTTCCGCTCCTTTAAAAATCCTGCTGCTCGACGATGATTTTTTTTATTTGCCCCCCGGTATTGAAGGCGATAAACTTGTTTTTGATCGAAAGGTCAATAAGAATTGTTACATATACTTCACCTCCGGATCCACAGGTATACCGAAAGGGGTATTGGGGAGGGTGAGGAGCCTGTCGCATTTTATCCGCTGGGAAATAGGTGAATTCGCCGTTGATGAAAGTTTTAATATCAGCCAGTTAACACCGCCCTCTTTCGATCCCTACTTAAGAGACATATTCCTGCCCCTGATGACCGGGGCGACTTGCTGTATTCCCGGCAGTGATACGCTGTTAGATATGAAGGGACTCATCCGCTGGATCGAAAATAATCGTATCACATTGATTCATACGGTGCCCTCTTTGTTCAAACGAATGATCTCGGAAATCGAAGACCCCGGCTGCTTTCACTCTCTCAAGTATATTCTCCTGGCCGGTGAATTGCTGAGGGGCAGGGATATATATAAGTTTATCGAGCTATTTAACGACCGCATCCAGGCTGTCAATGTTTACGGACCCACCGAAACCACCCTGGCAAAATGTTTTTATCGCATTCAACCGGCCGATGCAAAACGGTCCATCATCCCGGTAGGAAAACCCATCCCCGGTTCCCAGGTATTAATATTAGACGGCAAAAGGCGAAGGTGCCGTCCGGGAAAAAAAGGGGAAATTTACATTCGCACACCCTTTATCTCCTCCGGTTATTACAACGATCTCGGTTTAAATGAACAACGATTTATAAAAAATCCCTTTGGCACCCACGAGAAAGATATTATTTACAAGACCGGTGATTTAGGCCGGGAACTCCCGGACGGGAATATCGAATTATCGGGACGGGTCGATTCCCAGGTGAAAATCAGGGGGGTGCGGATCGAGTTGGGAGAAATCGAGAACCGGCTGCTTTCCCATGAACAGGTGGAAGATACCGTGGTTGTGGTCAGGCAGGATGAGAGCGGCGACAAGTTTCTTTGCGCCTATTTCGTAAGAAAGGCAGAGAGGCAAAATATCTCTCCCGATGTAGGGGACGCAACCATGCGTGCCGAACCCCCAGACATTTCGTCCGAAGAACTGCGCACATTCCTATCACAATCCCTGCCCGATTATATGATACCCAATTTTTTTGTGCCCTTGGAGAAAATGCCCCTGACAGCCAACGGCAAGATCGACCGCGCTGTTTTGCCGGAACCGGAAATAGACGCGGGGGAATCCTTTGCGCCCCCGGAAAATCAACTGGAAAAAACCCTGGTACAAATCTGGGCCGGCGAATTAGGCTTGAAAAAAGAGGTTATCGGTATCGACGCCAATTTTTTCGATTTAGGCGGTCAATCTCTGAAAGCAGCCGGTATGACGGCGAGAATACACAAAGAATTGAATGTGCGGCTGCCTCTGCCCCAGGTGTTCAAGCATCCCACCATCAGGAAGTTGGCCCAATGTGTAAGACGATTGGCGCCGGAGGAATTTTCAAGCATTCCCGCGGTAGAGAAAAAGGAGTATTATGAGTTGTCCTC
>JAGLQA010000051.1 GCA_023137075.1 Candidatus Aminicenantota bacterium | reverse complement strand
TGGGCGGCAAAGTATCCTGATGTAAAATTGGTTAATATGTTCGGTATCACGGAGACCACGGTGCATGTGACCTATAAGGAGATAGGCGCACGGGAGATCGATTTAAACATCAGCAACATCGGCAAACCGGTTCCCACGCTGTGCACCTATATCATGGACCGTAACCTGAAACTTCTTCCTACCGGCACGGCCGGTGAACTGTGTGTCGGCGGCGCCGGAGTAGGGCGGGGCTATTTAAACCAGCCGGAATTAACCGCCGAAAAATTTATCCCCGCTCATCATTCAGGTCTTTTATATAAAACCGGTGACCTGACCCGGTTTTTGGAAGATGGGGAGATGGAATATTTAGGCCGGATCGATCAGCAGGTGCAGATCCGCGGCTTCCGCGTCGAATTGGGCGAGATCGAGAGTCGATTATTGAAGCATGAGATGATCAAAGAATCTGTGGTCATCGCCCGCAGTGATAAAACCGGTGATAAATATCTCTGTGCCTACATTGCTGTGAAAAACGCGGATCCCCCCGAAATCCCATCTCCCTCCGGTCTCAGGCAATATCTCTCCCAGACCCTGCCCGATTACATGCTTCCCGCCTATTTTGTGGTATTGGAAAGGATTCCTCTTACCCCTAACGGTAAAGTAGACAGGCGGCAGTTACCGGAGCCGGAAGGTATTTCCCTAACCGGGTTGGACTATGCCGCGCCCCGCAGTGACATGGAGAAGCGGATGGTTAGTGTATGGCAGCAAGTACTTGAACTGGATCAGGTCGGTATAAAAGATAATTTTTTTAATATTGGCGGAGACTCCATCAAAGCCATCCGGCTCATCAGTGCGCTCAATGAGGAATTAAACATGGACATAAAGATAAAGGATTTGTATGCCGGTCAGACTATCGAGGAATTGGCCGGTAAGGCCAAAAAAAGCAGCCGGGGATATGGCGAAAGTGAATCGGCCGCGGTGGAGTTGAAGATTGCCGGGCTAAAAGGGAGTGTTCTATCCGCTGCCGACCCTACCGGGAAAAGTAATATCGAAGATATTTTTCCCATGAGCGATATTGAGAAGGGGATCGTATTTTATTATTTAAAGAATACGGAGGTGATAATATACCATGACCAATTCGTATACCCCATGAAGTTCAGGGAATTTGATGTGAAATTATTCAAACAGGCGATGAACCTGCTGGTTGAAAAGCATCAAATACTGAGAACAGGATTTAATGTGGAAGATTTTGCGGAACCGGCGCAAATCGTTTATAAGAAGGTTCCCTTCCACATGTCCCATTTCGATATTTCTCATTTAGACCGGCCGGAGCAGGAAGCGCATATCATAAACTACCTGGCCCAGGATAAGAATCACCCCTTTGAAGCGGCCCAGGCCCCCTTGTTCAGGATGGCGGTTTTTATTCTCGATGAAGAGAACATTTTTACGGCATTGATATTTCATCATGCAGTTTTAGACGGCTGGAGCGCAGCATCGTTGATTACCGAATTACACAACACCTACCTGGACTTGAAGTCAACCCCCGGGCTGACTTTGAGCAAGTTAAAAAGCAGTTATAGAGATATGGTGGTTGAAGAGATTATAGAAAAAGAAAAACCTGAAAATCGTAATTTCTGGACCGGTGAATTGGCCGGGTATAAGAGGTTGGAGTTTCCCCGGGTGTTAAATAGGGAGAATAAGTTTACCGGTATGATAACTTATGATTATGACCTGAGTCGGGAACTGCTGGCAGGTTTAAAGAAAACAGCCGAAAATCATTATACTTCGGTAAAAGACTTATGTTTCGCAGCCTATATATATGTACTGGCAATGCTTTGTAATGAGAGTGACATAGTGGTGGGAAGTGTCGGCAATAACAGGCCGCAAAAGCAGGATGGTGACAAAGTGTTGGGCTGTTTTTTAAATACCTTACCGTATCGGATCAAAATCCCGGTCTCCGGCACCTGGTCCGATTATATTGCCATGATTGCCGGCCGGGTAGTAGAGATAAAGAAGTATGAATGGGTTTCCCTATTCGAAATTGCCATTATTATCGGTGAAAAGAGCCGGGAACAAAACCCCATATTCGATACATTGTTTAACTTCATAGATTTTCATATTTACTTCGATGCCGATTCCGAATATGTCCACCAACAGGAAACAGTCAAGCCCCCTTTTGTCGTAAAAGGGAACCAGGATACCAATACCTTATTTGACTTCGAGATTAGTATTACTTTCGGGGAATTTATTCTCAATCCGAAGTACAATTACCTGGCCATTTCCCACGAGATGGTGCGGCGGGCCTGTGTCTATTTTGAACGAATCCTGGGAAAGTTTGTCGAGGAACCTCATACCATCGCCCGCAAGCATGATATAGTCCCGGAAGAGGAAAGGCGAAGGCTTTTATATGAATTCAATGATACTGCCGCACCCTATGATAGAAATAAGCTCCTGCACCGGCTGTTCGAGGAACAGGTGGAAAAGAGGCCCGGTGCAATTGCCGTTGCCGGGTTAACGCCCTATGTGGTTGGAGGTTCCCTCTATGGTTGTCTCTCCTACCGGGAGTTGAATAAACGGGCCAATCAATTAGCCCGCGCCTTGCGGCAGCGAGGTTTGCAGGCCGTGGATTTGGCGGCGGTTGTGATCGACCGTTCCTTAGAGATGATCCAGGCGGTAATGGGTATTCTCAAAGCAGGCGGCGCTTATGTGCCCTTAGAACCTTATTTGCCCGATACCCGCATCAGGAAGCTGCTGGAATCCCTGAATGTAAAATACGGTGTTACCAATCACCTGCAATTGGCGAAGATCGGCAGAATAGCCGGGGAATGTCCCGAATTGGAACATATCCTTTGTTTAACACCGGGCGACGAATCTCCCCTGGAGCTCCCGGAATTGCCCCGGGGGAAAAGGGTCATTCTGCCGGGCCAAATAGAAGAAAACCCGGCGGCAAACCCGGCACCCACGGCCACTGCATCCGGTATTGCCTATATTATTTTTACCTCCGGCTCTACCGGCACACCCAAGGGCGTGGTGGTGCGTCACCGGCCGGTCATCAATCTCATCGAGTGGGTGAACACTACCTTTGAAATAGGTCCGGCCGATAAGATCATATTTGTCAGTTCCCTGGGATTTGATTTATCGGTATACGATATATTCGGCATATTGGGCGCCGG
>JAGLQA010000509.1 GCA_023137075.1 Candidatus Aminicenantota bacterium | reverse complement strand
CTTTTTGAAAAAAGTTGGACAAAAACTTTTGATAATTTAGAGAATGATTTAAAGGATGGCGCGAAGCGTGGCACTACTCATCATTCATCATTCATCATTCATCATTCAGACCTATTATATAGGACCGGCGATTTAGTGCGCTGGAATTATGAAGGTCACATCGAATTTTTAGGCCGGGTCGACACCCAGGTCAAAGTACGCGGCTTCCGCATCGAATTGGGAGAAATCGAGAGCCGCCTATTGAGCTTTCCCGGTGTAAAGGAAGCGCTGGTTTTGGCCAGGGAGTATAAAAGTGGAGATCGCTATTTATGCGCCTACGTGGTAGCAATTCCCAAAGAGCACGAAGCCCGCCGGGGTAAGGAAGCCGGTATGCCCACCGCTGTCGAGTTACGGAAACACCTTTCCCAGAGTCTACCCGGTTATATGGTTCCCGCCTATTATACATTTTTGGAGAAAATGCCCTTAACCCCCAATGGTAAAATCGATCAAAAGGCGCTCCCGGAGCCCGAAGCCCGGGCAGCGGGTGTATATGTGGTGCCGCGGGATGAGGTCGAAAAGCGAATGACAGCCATATGGTCAGCTGTTTTAGGGATTGAAGAAGAAAAAATCGGCATAGACGATAATTTTTTCGAATTGGGTGGGCATTCGCTAAAAGCTACAAAATTAGTCTATTTTATCCGGAAAGAGTTTGAAGTAAATATGGATTTGAAGGATGTGTTCGCCAATTCTTGCATCAGGGAATTGGCACAAATCATTAAAGCAGCGGAAGAACAGCAATATGTGGCGATAAGAGCAGTTGAAGAAAAGGAATATTATAATCTCTCCTATGCCCAGCGGCGGTTATGGGTGTTGTGTCAATTCGAGGAGGACTCCACCGCTTACAATATGCCCGGGGCGATCGTATTTTCCGGTCTTTTTAATGCAGCCGCTTTCTCGAAAGCGATTCAAACCCTGGCCGACCGTCATGAAAGCTTGCGTACGGTTTTTATTTCTGTTGCCGGGGACCCCTTTCAGAGAGTGATTAAAAACCTGAAAGTCAACCTGGGGCAAATCGATTTGCGGCAGCTCGAAGAAGAGGAAAAAGATAAAAAAGCCCGGCAGATATATTTAGACGATGCCAACAGCCCCATTGACCTGGAACGCGGCCCCCTGTTTCGTTTTAAGCTGGTCAGGCTGGAAGAAGAAAAAAACCTGCTCATTCACAATTTTCATCACATTATCAATGACGGTTGGTCCCAGGGAAATATCTACAATGAAATCATTACCCTATACAATACTTACCGGGCAAATAAGGATAATCCCTTCCCGCCGCTCGGTTTACAATACAAAGACTATACCCGCTGGCACAACAATTTAATTTCTTCGGGAATCTTTGATGAATCTCGAAACTATTGGATGGAGAAATTTAAAGATAAGCCTAACGGTATCGAATTGCCGATAGACCATCCCCGGAAACCTTTGCAGACCTTCAATGGCGGTAGAATTTCCTTCACCATCGCCGGTGAGAAAACCGGGCAATTGTCCCGCTTTAGCGCCGACGAAGATGTGACTTTTTTTATGGGTTTATTGGCCCTGGTCGCTATTCTCCTGTACAAATATTCCGGCCAGGAGGACATATTGATCGGGGCTCCCATTGCCAACCGTAGGCAGCCCGAATTGCACCCGGTAGTGGGTTTCTTGGTCAACACGCTGATTTTTCGAACCAGGGTGAAGCCCGGTTTATCCTTCAGGCAATTCCTGAACCACACTAAAAAAGAAACGCTGGAGTGTTACGAGAACCAGGACTACCCTTTTGATCTTTTAGTGGAACAATTGGGATTGGACCGGGATTTAAGCCAGTCGCCCCTATTTAATTTCATGTTGGCCCATAATAATGCGGAAACCGAAGAAAACGTGCAGGCTATGGAAGGGCTGGAAACTTCACCCTATGCCTTCGAAGTAGATTACAATATGAGCAAATTTGACTTGATCTTTCATTTGAATGAGTTTGCCGACTCTCTTCATCCCGTTATTGAGTATAACAGCGACTTGTTTGAACGGAGCACTATCGAACGTATGGTCGATAATTTTTTAACCCTGACCGACAATATTATTGCCCACCCGGATGCCCCCATATCGAATTTGAATATCATTTCCGAAGCCGAATATGAGACAATCATCCACCGTTTTAACGATTCCTCTTGTCCCTTCCCCCAGTTGACCATCCGGGAGATGTTTGAAAACCAGGTGGAAAAATCAGCGGATAAATATGCGGTTATCTATCATGAGGATAAAATAACCTATAAAGATTTGAACATGGAAGCCAACCGGTTGGCACATTACCTGGGAAACACCTATCATGTTCAGCCCAACGATATTATCGCGATTTCCATGGAGCGTTCCATCGATATGATCGTCGTGTTGTTGGGAATTCTGAAATCGGGGGCCGCTTACTTAGCATTGGACCCCTCCTATCCGAAAGACCGGGTGCACCATGTGCTGGAAAACAGCCGCACCGATCTGCTTATCACCGACAAAAAACGGCCCGAATTATTCGCGGACTACAGCGGCACAATCATAGACATTACGACTTGCATAGAGGCTGTGTCACGGGAATCCACCGGCAACCCGGAGATCCGGAACCGGTTGTCCGACATCTTATATGTCAATTACACCTCCGGCTCCACGGGAATGCCCAATGGAGCCATGCTGTCGCAGGATTGTCTGTCCAACTTGATTTACTGGCAGAGCGAAAAAACCACCATCGATTGTTCACTGCGTTGTCTGCAATTTACCTCCATCAATTTTTGTGTCTCTTTCCAGGAGATTATGGGTACCCTGACCTCCGGGGGAGAGTTGTATTTAATCGGCGATGTCGAACGCCAGGATATCGATTATTTGCTGGATTTTTTAAGCAAATATCAAGTTGAAATTCTCTTCTTACCCTTCTCTTATCTCAATTTTTTATTCAATGAATCAACCCGCTGGGATCAATCCTTTAATCACAATTTGAAACATATTATCACGGCTGGTGAGCAGTTGAAGGTGACTTCGGGTTTGAAACGGTTTTTGGATTTAAACCCGGATTTACAGTTGCACAACCATTACGGCTCCACCGAGATGCATGTGGTTACTTCCTATACCTTAGACGCATCTTCGGCGGAGCAGACCCCGATTCCGCCGGCCGGAAAACCCATCGGCAATGTTAAAATTTATATCTTAGACGAACATCTCAAGCCGGTGCCCATGGGAGTATGGGGTGAATTATTCGTGGCCGGCCGCTCGGAGATTCCGGGGTACATTAATAATGATGAATTAAACCGGGAAAAACTGGTATTGCATCCGGAATTGTCCGAAAATAATCAGCGGCTCTATCGTTCCGGAGACAGCGGCCGCTGGTTGGAGGACGGCAATATCGAGTTAAGAGGGAGAAAAGATTTCCTGGTTAAGATTCGCGGATTTAGGGTTGAGTTAGGCGAAATTGAGAGCAAACTCTTGGCCCTGGAGCAGGTGCGGGAATGCGTGGTGGTGGACCGGGAAGATGCAGCCGGGCAGAAGTGCCTGGTTGCCTACGTGGTGAAGGACAATATCGATATCGGTGAGATAAATCGAATTCTCAATAATGATTTACCCCTGTACATGATTCCGCAGGTGGTTTTCCTGGAAAAATTGCCCCTGATGCCCAACGGAAAAGTGGACCGGGAAAAATTGCCGGAACCGGAAATGGCGCTCGACAAAGAGTATAAGGCCCCGGGAAATGAATTGGAAAAAAAATTAGTGGAAATCTGGTCCGATATACTGGGATTAGAGAAAGAGCGGATCAGTGTGGATGCCAATTTCTTCGGATTGGGAGGTCACTCACTGCGGGCCACCACTCTTGTTTCCCGGATACACAAGGAATTCGATGTCAAGGTTCCCTTAGTTGAAATTTTCAGATTCCCCACCGTGAGTGAAATTTCATCTTTTATAAAATCCCTGGAAACCGAAACCTTTACCGGTATCGAAGCGGTGAAAGAGAAGGAATATTACGCCCTGTCCTCTGCCCAGAAGCGTTTGTATGTGCAGCAGCACATGCAGTTGGACAGCAAGATTTACAACCTGCCCTCTGTGATGCGATTAGTGGGAAAACTAAAAAAAGAATGGTTGGAAGAGGTGTTCGGAAAATTGATCCGCAGGCATGAAAGTTTGCGCACCTCCTTTCCCCAGGTGGACGGTGAACCGGTGCAAAAGATACACCGGCCCGAAGAAATAGAATTCGGAATCGAATATTTTTCAGGAGAACAGGAACGTAGGAGGGAACCTTGTGTTCCCCCGCCATTGTGTTCATACGATGACATTATCGATCGCTTCATTCGTCCCTTCGATCTATCAAAACCTCCGCTGCTGCGGGTCGGATTAATCAAAACCGGAGAGGAGGAACATATCTTTTTAGTGGACATGCACCACATCGTCACCGACGGCACGTCCATGGGCATACTGGTCAGAGAGTTTATGGCCCTCTATTCCGGCGAAGAACTGCCCCCGTTGACCATCCGGTACAAAGATTTTTCCGAGTGGCAGAACCGCATGTTCCAATCGGCGGATTTTAAAAAACAGGAGGCCTACTGGTTAAAACAATTTGCCGGGCCGCTGCCGGTACTGGATCTTCCCGGCGATTTCCCGGAAAATCAACCGGACGATTCGGGAGGCGGGTACGTGTTTTTTGAGATAGAACCGCATATGACCGCGGAGATACGGAAATTAGTCTCCGAAACGGGAACCACCCTGTTTATTCTATTGTTGGCTATTTACACGGTTCTGCTGTCTAAATACACCGGTAAGGAAGACATCGTGGTGGGCACCGGTATTGCCGGCCGCAGGCATGCGGACCTGGATAATGTGCTCGGGCTTTTTATCAACATGCTGGCCCTCAGGAACCGGCCGGAAAAAGGAAAAACCTTTTTTAAATTTTTAGAAGAAGTGAAGCAGGCGGCTTTCGATGGATACGCCAACCAGGATTACCAGTATGAAGAATTGGTCCGGTCTCTTGATTTGCAAGGCAATGCGGCCGGCAGCCCCTTGTTTGAGACGATTTTCCAGGTGCAGAACATGGAGATACCCGAATTAAAGATACCGGGATTGGAATTAAAACCCTATGACTATGAATTCAGGATATCCCGCCATCCCCTGATAATCTATGCCACCGAAGCGGGAGATAAGATCAATATGATGCTGCTTTACTCCACCCGGGTATTTTTGCATGAGACGGCGGAAAAGCTGGCGGAGCGTTTTCTCGAAGTTGTGGAACAGGTGGTGATGAACCGGGAGATTAAGTTACAGGATATCATCCTGTCTTTCGACCTGGAAAAATTGGAAACTCCTGTGCTCCAGGAGGAACAAGGTGACTTCGAATTTTAGCTCCACAACGTGGGGAATCGATAAAAGGAAAAAAATGAATAAAAAAATCTTATTACTATTATTACCCTTCTGGACACCCCTGATACCCTCCATGGGTCTGGCCTGTTTGAAAAGTTTTCTTTCGCGGCACGGTTATTCCGTCAAAGTGGCGGACGCCAATGTGGACGGAGATTTCAGGCAGGTCTACGATGATTATTTTGCTCTCTTAGGAGAGATAGTCCCCGGTGATAAACAAGGCAATTTTTACAATACCGGCATCGATGTGCTGCAGAATCACATGACTGCTTATTTCAGTAAAAAAGAGGAGGCCGGTCCCGCAAAAAGCGACACGGCTTACCGGGAGCTCATCCACACCCTGGTTGACCGCAACTTTTTTTGTAAGGCAACCGAAAGTCAGGTCGAACAAATGGATGAAATCATCGCCCGTTTTTACGAGCTGTTAGACCGTTATATGAAGGGTTTATTGGAGAAGGAAAAACCCGGTGTATTAGGATTGTCCATGTACAAAGGTAATTTTGCCGCCACTCTTTTTGCCTTCAAGCGCTGTAAGGAAAACTATCCCGGAATCGAAACCGTCATGGGCGGGGGTATTTTTTCCGATCAATTAGCAGTAGGCTCGCCCAATTTCGAATATTTTTTAGAAAGAACTCCTTATATCGACCACATCATCGTGGGGGAAGGGGAACTGCTCTTTCTTAAACTATTGAAAGGCGAATTACCGGCAGAGCAAAAAGTATACACCTCAAAAGATGTGGCGGGCGAGATACTGGACCTCTCCTCTGCCCCACTGCCCGATTTTTCCGATTTCGATATTCCCCACTACACCCAGTTGGCCTGCTATACGTCGCGCAGTTGTCCCTTTCAATGCGGTTTCTGTGCAGAAACCGTTAACTGGGGGAAATACCGTAAGAAAGATGCCGCCCGTGTGGTTGAAGAATTAAAAAAACTGTATGACCTTTACGGCTCCCAATTGTATTTGATGAGCGATTCGCTGTTAAATCCCATCGTCGAAGACTTGAGCCGGGAACTCGCAGATGCGGATATAACCATCTATTGGGACGGTTATCTGCGGGCGGACAAACATGCCTGCGACCCGGGCAACACTTTTCTGTGGCGCCGGGGCGGATTTTACCGGGCGCGAATGGGCCTCGAGAGCGGCTCTCCCCGGGTGTTGAAATTAATGGATAAGCGTATCACACCGGAACAGATCAAGGTCGCCATCGCCAACCTGGCCCTGGCCGGTATTAAGACCTCCACCTATTGGGTCATCGGTTACCCCGGTGAGACGGAGGAAGATTTCCAGGCCACCCTTGATATCATCGAGGAGATGAAGGAGAATCTATACGAAGCGGAGTGCAATCCTTTCCGTTTTTACCTGACCGGCCAGGTGCGTTCCTCGCAGTGGATGGAAGAAAGTAAAAGCAAGCTGCTCTACCCGGCAAGCGTCCGGGAGTTGTTGATCCTGCAAACCTGGGTCTTAGAGAACGGAATCGGTAGAGAAGAGATATATGACAGGCTGAACCGGTTTGTGGCGCACTGCAGCCGTTTAGGGATCCCCAATCCCTATTCCTGGCCCGACATTCACAAAGCCGATGAACGTTGGCGCAAACTGCACGCCAATGCGGCCCCCCCTTTAGTTGCTTTCAAGGATGCCGATTCTTATATAGATGAATGCCGCAAAGTGGAGCAATTGCTGCCGGCGCAGCAAATCGTCAAAGATGAAGGAGATTTTGATTTCTAGCCCACAATAATTAGTAATTTTAGATTGGAGAAAAACGATGAA
>JAGLQA010000508.1 GCA_023137075.1 Candidatus Aminicenantota bacterium | reverse complement strand
CCCTATGACCGGCAGCCAGGCGCCGGCAAACCCGGTAGTAAAACAGGAAAATCTTTTACGATTCCCCCGGAAATCCTCTCCCCACTGTTAAAAATTGTAAGCGGATCGGATACCCGGCTGCACATGTTTTTGGCAGCGGCCGTTATTACCCTGTTGAACAAGTATAACAACGATACCCGGGATATTATTATCGGTGTGCCGGTATACAAACAGGAAAAGGAAGGAAAATTTATCAATACCGTGCTGACCCTGAGAAACGAATTGACACCGGGCATGAGTTTCAAAGAACTGCTGCTCCAAGTGCGCCGGGTTTTAAAGGAGGCGGTAGAGCACCAGAATTACCCGATAGAGACCTTGCTCTATAACCTTGATGTTCCGTCTCTTTTCGATGTCGCGGTTCTACTCGAAAATATACATGACCGGGCCTATCTTGCCCATATCGATTTGAATATGATATTTTCTTTCAAAAGAGAAGGAGAAGAGGTGACGGGCACGGTGGAATACAATGCCGGTTTGTACGAAGAAGCCACCCTGGAGCGAATCCAAAAACATTTTATTAAATTGCTCCAGGAAGCGCTGTTTAATATAGATATCCCTTTTGAGCGGTTGGACATCCTTTCCGATGAGGATAAACGGCAATTATTGGTGGAATTTAACGACAGCGATATGAATTATGAATTGCATAAAACCATAGACCAATTGTTTGCCGAGCAGGTGGAAAAGAATCCCGAAACCGCGGCAGTTGTCGGAATAAACCCGGAACCGGGTGAAGTGGAATCTTTAACCTATGCTCAATTAAACCGCCGCGCCAATCGACCGGCCCACCTACTGCGCTCAAAAGGAGTAACGCCCGGCACTATAGTCGGCTTATTGTTGGAACGAACAATCGATATGGCTGTGGCCATAATGGCTGTCATCAAAGCGGGGGCCGCTTATCTGCCCATTACACCCGACACCCCGGCAGACCGTATCGATTACCTGCTGAAAGACAGCCACGCAGCTGTTTTAGTGACCCACGGTGGAATCGCTCTCAGCGAAACAATCTCGTTAAATCATCACATATTAGACTTAGATAAACTAAGTCCCGCGTTGGAGAAAGAGCTGGAAACCGGCCCGGAACCCCTCAGCCGTCCGGCAGACCCGGTTTATTGTATTTTTACCTCCGGTTCAACCGGCCTCCCCAAGGGCGTGCTCATCGGTCACCGGAATCTCCACAACCTGGTAATCGGTTTACATGAGCGCGTCTATAAAAAATATGAACCGGCGCTAAACGTCGCTTTGATCTCACCCTATATATTCGACGCCTCGGTAAAGATGATATTTGCCGCCCTGCTGTTGGGCCACACCCTCCACATCGTCCCGGAAGATACCCGGGTGGACGGCAGCCTGCTGCTCGACTATTTTGAAAATTTTAAGATCGAAGTGTGCGACGGCACACCGACTCATCTTAAGTTGTTAGTGGAAAGCGGCATCGGAAATAGAAAGAATCTATGTTTAAAACAATTTCTTATCGGTGGAGAATCGCTGAGTAAAGTCACATTGGCGGAATTTTTCCGTGGATTTACAGACGCTCCACCTGTGGTGACCAATGTGTACGGTCCAACCGAATGCAGTGTGGATGCCACTTTTTTAGATATCTCCCCCGGTGACATTGCCCAAATGAAACGAATATCCATCGGCAAACCCATGCCCAACCACCGGGTATATATCCTGGATACAACCGCTGAAAACCGGCTGCAGCCTATTGGCGTGACCGGGGAGTTGTGTATTGCCGGGCACGGCGTTTCCGCCGGTTACCTGAACCGCCCCGAATTGACGGCGGAAACTTTTGTTGGTGTAGGGGCACGGCGTGCCGTGCCCGGTCATCATTCATCATTCATCATTCATAATTCAGACCTATTATATCGTACCGGCGACCTGGCCCGCCGGCTGGCGGACGGCAATGTCGAGTTTGTGGGCCGGGTGGACCAGCAGGTGAAGATTCGCGGTTATCGCTTAGAACCCGGAGAAATAGAAAACCGGTTATTAAAGCATGAGAAAATAAAAGAGGCGATTGTAGTGGCAAAAAAAGATGCCGGGGGAGATGACTA